>JAUIHO010000033.1 GCA_030432035.1 Phycisphaerae bacterium | reverse complement strand
AACGCCGTTGTTGATGGTGATGTATGACGACTATCAGCAGGGGCAAGACCTTATCGCGACGTTGAAATCGACAGCGTTCGGCACCTATGGCAATGACGTGGTCAATACAAGCGTCTCGCTTAAGGGCGTCGGCTTAGCGATTGGCTTTTGCGGTTACAACTTTCCGAACGTGTTGCTCCCGTTGGTACCCGTCGGCCTGATTGCCGGGCGACGCAGATTGCCGCGCGTGCTATACGTTAGCCTGCTGACGCAGGCTGCGATATACAGTCTCTTTGTCATACGCTATTCGATTGTCGATCAATACAGCTATTTCTTTGTGGTGTACCTTTTCTTTGCCGTATTTGCGGCTGTGGGGTTCGATGCCGTGCGTTTGCGGCTCCGACCTACACAGGCACGCTGGCTTGGTCTATTGGCAGCGATCTCTGTTGCGCTCACGCCGCTGATCTACATAGCGACGGCGGCAACGCTTGAAGCGCGCGGCATGTTGCGCGGCATGGTCGGAAACAAGCCGTATCGAAATGGATATCAAGCGTTCTTTGTGCCGTGGGGGGCCGGTGACGACCATGTCGACCAGCTCAACAATGCCATAATGCAGGCCGTCGATGATGACGGGACGGTGCTCTTTGTCGAACGAATGACGTCTTTCGCCTTGCGGTATCAACAGATTGAAGGGCGACTATCGTCGGATGTTTCGATAGATGTGATTGGTGATGGGCCGTATGTATCCGAGATGCTAGCCGACATAAAGGCGAAGCTGAGCGAAGGCAGCACGGTCGTGCTTGTCCCGCGCGATCGAGATCACCCGCCCGCTCTGCCCGGCTTCGGGCTAGAGCGAACGGGCGATATTTACTTGGTTCGATCGCCGCGTTAACGCGCGTATTCCTCCCGCGTCATCTCATACTGCACGACGCCTTCCTCATCGGAATAGCCCGTCGTCGAATCGGCAACGCGGTGCATGCCGACCTTTTCCATTACGCCCATCGACGGGATCAGCTCTGGCAACGTTTCGCCGACGACGCGTTCGACACGAGCGTCCTTAAACGCGATGTCGATCAATGCAGCGACTGCTTCGCTGGCGTAGCCGCGTCGTTGGTGCGATGCCACGACCGTGTATCCCAGATCGACGCGTCCATCCTTCGGCCCGGCCTTAAAGCCTACTGTGCCGATAGCGATGCGCGGCTCGCGCGTGATGATCCAATACATCGACCACGGCATTTCGGTTTGGCCCGACGCCAATAATTCGGCCACGGGGTCAAACGCATCCTGCATCAGATCCGGCGGCCAATCTTCTGCGATGTCGGCGCTCAGCAAATCGCCGAGTAAACCGATCGACTTTGCCGCCGCGACTTTGAGTTCGGGAATCGCGCCGGGGCGCAAGCACAATCGTTGCGTTTGAATCTCTGTATGCGGGTTGCTCACTGACGCACCTCGCTTTCAGTTTTTTCATTGGTGGCAATCTGACGGGATAGCGGCAGTTCCGCATCCGGTTGTAGGGCGGTGTAAACGGGCGGATTTGGGCATTCGGCGATGCGTTCATCGACATTCGGGTTTTCCGGTAAGTGATCTCCAGACGAATCGTCCGTCGCAGCATCCGCACCGAACAGTCGAATCTCCTTCCATTTACCACCTTCAAAGCGACGCCACAGCACCATGCTGAGCGTGGCGATGTAGATCGTGCACATCAGCCACGGTCCATCGATGCCGAAGTCGGGGAAAAAGCGACTGGCCAAAATGCCGCCGCCGACAAAGATGACCCAACAATGGGCAATCACCGCAATCGCCGACCAGAAGGTATCGCCCGCCGCTCGCAAAGCGAACGAATAGGTAATGCCGAACGCGTCAAACAACTGATACGTTGCCGCCCAAAAGAGAACGACGGCGGCGAGTCGCACAACTTCGGGATCATTGTCGGTGTTGAAAAACGTCGGCAGCCAATAGCGACCGAAGAAAAACAACAGGCCGATGCAACCCATGAAGCATGCATTCACGCCCACGCCGACACGTGCTCGGTAAGCCGCCAACCGATGGCGCGACTCTCCAATGGCGTGACCGATCAGCGAACTGGCGGCGATACCGATGCCGATGGCGGGCATGAACGACAGGTGCAGCAACTGAAAACCGATGTTGCTCGCGGCCAGCGCCTGCACGCCGTAGCTGGCGATGATGATGTTGGTGAACACGTTCCACGCGCCGACGTCGAGCACGAACTGTAACGCGACCGGCCATCCGATCTTTAGGTAGTCGCGCATCAGCTTGGCGTTGAAGCGCCAAGACTTTAACGAATCGTACTCTTCGCGAAACTCGCGCGAGAACACGAGAACGCCGACGCAGATGCTGGTGCGCACGATCCACGCGAAGACTGTGGCGTATGCGGCGCCCTTGATACCCAGCGCGGGCATGCCGAAATGACCGAAGATCAACGCGTAGTTCACGACGATATTGACGGCCAACGCAATGATGGCCGACCACAACGCCACGGCGGGTTTTTGTACACCGTTGAAGAAGCCTTCGAGGCCGAATGCGACGACGGAAAAGCCCATGCTCCAGAACGCGATGCGACAGTAATCGACGGCCAATGTGCTCACGCGTTCGTCGGTGTTGAACAGCGACCACATGTTGTCGGCCAGCATCGAAATGGGCCACGACAGGGCGAGGAACACGAGACCGAGATAGATCGTCTGCCAGGCATAGGCAGCAGCTTTTTTCTTATCGCCGCGCCCCATACACTGCGCCGCAAAGGTTTGCGCACTGGTGGCCGGCCCCATGCCGAGCACCATGATGTTGAACACAAAAATCGTGGCCGGACTGATTGCTGCCGTGGCGTCGGTTCCCAGGCGCGACACCATCGAGAAGTCGACGAAACCCATCAGCATGCGGGTGACCATCAACGTGATGATGGGCAAGGCCAGCACGAGCAGGCGCGTCACTTCGCTTCGAATACCGGGCATGGCCTCGGTTTCGGGAGACTGCAAAGTGGTTGAGTTGGTGTAAGACACTTCAATTTTCTCACAAACAAAAAAGGCCCCGGAAACGAGAAACGCTTCCGGGGCCTTGGTTCAGTTCAAAAAACGCAACAGGACCTTAGGGGTGGAAGCCTCCAATATATGCAATGACGGCAGCGACGCGCTTCCGCATCAGCGGATCGAAGAGCGGGCATTTGTCATTTACGAGAAGCTTCATCATGCACCTGTTCAGTGGGGCGGCTGCGGGCAAATTTGCTCCGCAACCTCGTGTTGCCGTCGAGCAATATGCCGAATATGCAGCGGTCTGTCAACTTGCAACCATCGGCGCAAGCAAAAAGCCCGCAGTACGGGCTTTCGATGTCTTCGAGAATGGGGGGGCAGTCGAACGCTTAGTTCTGAGCCGGATCGACCGAGACGCGGCGACCCTGAAAGACGACCTTGCCGTCGCGCAGGGCGAACAGCGTGTCATCTTTGCCGCGGCCGACGTACATGCCCGGCTTAAACGGCGTGCCGCACTGACGCACCAAGATTGTGCCGGTGGTTACCTGCTGACCGTCGTAGCGCTTGATGCCACGGAATTGTGGCAAACTGTCGCGTCCGTTACGGGTCGAGCCCTGTCCTTTTTTATGAGCCATATCACTTCGCCTCGTTAAACAGTGTCGTTCCTGCGAGTCCCCGCCAGCAGCAGGGTGGTTATCGAATTCGTCTTAGCGCATCACCCATTCAGCCTGAATCAAGCGCGGCTTGGCAAAGCGCCGCGTTTGTGCGTCGCCCGGCAGAATGTAGGGCATCGACCACGTCTTGCGTAGCACAAAGACCCGTGGGTTCGCTTCTTCATCGGCGGGCTTTTGCGGATCAAACAACGGGTTCGGTCGAATGATCTGCTCGCCGGAAAGGCCGGTGAAGTAGTAGGTAAACCGCGCGACGCGCGGGTCCAACTCTTTGAACACGGCAACGCTGGATATTGCGTTGTCGCTGCCTTGGCGGAGCGTGGTGATGGCATCCACCGGGTGCATCAGAAATGGATGCGTCGCCTTGTGGCGCTCTTTGATGGCTTCAAACACGCTCTTTTCAAGACCGACGATCGCGGGATCGACGGTGATGCTCGACGCGTCACCCGGCTTTTCGCGGGCTTTGTCTGCCGGCACTTCGCTCATGATCTGGTTCACCCGCACAATTTCCGGGTGGAACGGTCGATCTTCGCCGGTGTTGTTGACCACTTTGTAAAGGAAGTACCAGTAGGTCTGGTTACCTTTTTTGGTCGACGCCGTGATCCGGTAGGGGATCGTGGGCTTCATCTGGAATTCCCACGAAACCGGCGCAGCGGCGGGTTCGGGGGTCGCAAACGCGGGCACCATCACGGCAACCGCGATCAAACAAGCCAAAGTTGTGCAGATACGGGAATGACTCACCATGCACCTCTTACCGACGCTGACGCGCAAATGCGGCATCCCGCACGTACTCGCAAGCGAACCCTAAAGTGTCGTAGAAACGGCGATTTTGTCAACGCAGGCCTGTCGGCCGGGAGGAACTCACCTGATTATCCCCGCAAAACGGTGGGTTCTCAATGGTTGAGGTCGAAACTCACCAATATCGGGCTGGAATGGGTTACCGGACACGTTGCCTCGCGTTCCTGATGGGGCGTTTCACAGGCGGCTGGCAAGCCGCACGATCCGCCATACACTCGCCTCAGGCGGCAGCTAGGCCGTAGATGAGGCTCTCTTCCGATAGGGGATATTCACGATGAAGCGTCGGTTAGTCATTCTGGTAATTTTGGGAATCGCTCTGGGCAGCTTGCCAGCCGCGCATGCTTGGGACGAGGACGGGCACGCGATCGTCACCTATTTGGCTCACGATGCGCTGGGCAAGAATCTGCCTGACTGGGTGCGTTCGGAGAAATATCGGAAGCGGCTGGTGTATCTCTCGGCCGAGCCTGACCGTTGGCGGGGGCAGCACAACGTGCACCTCGATCACGTCAACAATCCCGACCATTACATCGATGTCGAGCTCCTGCTGGACTTCGGGCTCACGCTCGAGACCATGCCGGAACTGCGCCGGGCTTATACCGACCATATTGCGATGTACAAGGCGCATCACGACGGCCTAAAGACGCCCAAGATTGAAGATAAGGACAAGGCGTACGTGCATCACGTGCCGGGGCTGCTCGCGCACGAAATCGCCGAGTTGCAATGGACGATCGCCGCCGGTTGGACGCAGCTTAAAACGTTTAAAGCCCATCCCGATCGCGTTACCGACGAGATGATCGAGAATGCGCGCGAGAACATTGTCTATCACATGGGCATTCTTAGTCATTACGTTGGTGATGGTTCGCAGCCGTTGCATTTGACCAAGCACTTCAACGGATGGGCGGGCGACAACCCGCACGAATACACGACGGATAAGTCGTTTCATGCGTTCATCGATGACGACGTCATTCGCCTACATCACATCAATTACGACGACATGAAAGCGCGCGTATTGCCGGCGCGCACGGTGAATAACGAACGTTATTGGCGCGAGATTCTTGGTTACCTGCGCGAGTCGAACGAACTGGTTGGGCCGTTGTACGAGCTAGAAAAATCGGGCCGCTTGCGACAGGCGCGCGGTAAGCAATTTATTGAAGATCGCTTGCTGGCGGCTGGTTCGATGTTGGCAGGTATCTGGAACGCCGCCTACGACGGCGCGCATATCGATGAGTTCCGCGTGAAGCGGTTAAAGGAACGTTACCCGAAGGTTCCGGGCCGCAAGGCTAAGAAGAACGAGAAGATGACGCCGGCGAACTAGGTGAGCTTGTAATTATTGCTTCAAGGGTGTCGCCATGCAGAGCCGCCGCGTCTTCGCGGCAAGGATTCTGAGTCATCCTTGTAACAGCGAAACGTTTCTGAGCTATAAAGCCGCATCCATCGGCGTCGGATGACGCGTCAGTTTTCGGAGATGTAAGGGAGGGGGCGTAAACGTTGGCGAGTGCCCTAATCCTTGGTCGAATCCGATTCCAAACCCATCACCGTCGATTCCAACTTAAAGCTATCAAACATCGCGTCCTTGATTTCGGCGTCGATTTCTTCCGCGCGACGTTGGGCGGTTGCCGCGCGTTCGGTTTCGCCCGCTTTCGTGAGATCCGCGGCCCACGCGCGATAGGTGTCGGCCGTCAAGCGACGGGCGGCGGTATTGGCATCGGTAAACGCGGGGCCGGCACCCTTTGGCCACACGTGGGCGACCTCAGTAATGCGCACGGCCAGCGCAACGGCAGCCACATGGCGACCGGCGGCGGACAGCGCGCGGCAGCGCTCGAAGCGACCGTACAAGTCGATGGCGCTGCGGGTTCCCGGCTTTAATATCGGGTGAAGAATTTTCAAGCTACGCTCGGGCTTACCGGCAAGGCGATACGCCAAGCCTTGCCACAAGCGCGCCGCTTCGGCGATGTGCTTGTCGGGATCGTCAACGTAGAGTTCGAGTTCGATGGCGGCGTCGGTGAGATTGTTACGGGCGTCGTCGCTTTCGTTGAGATTGGCAATGGCGTCGAACACAGTTGCCAATGCCGCCAACAGCCGCTTGCGATTTGCGCTACGATTCTTGCCGTCGGTTTTGGTTTCCGAATCATACCGAGCCAGGGCATCCTTAGCGTCTTTCACGATCGAGCGCAACGACCGCATATCCTCATCATCCGCGCGGTTGTTGAGAATATCGCTCAATGGCGCGGCGGCGCGCCGAATAATCGCCGCGTGTGCATCGGCTAATGGGGCGGGCTCGGTCGGTCGATCCTGTGCAACGGCTTGATGCGAAATGCCGCACATCACAATAAGAAGAGCGAGCATCCAGTGCATACGTGAAACGCCGATCGGTAACATAGCCGTCCTTTCAGATTGCGCGAGCGCGCCTACCTTATCATTGTATCAAAACGAACCGCCGACGTTTTATCGGCTCATCAAAAGTGCTCCGGCATTCTCGCAGCGTGTATATCGACATGCTTCGTTCGAGCAATGGGCGAGCCAAAGCGCAGATTTCACCCGTCGCAACCCCCATGATTCACACGTGCGACCGGTCGGTTGCACCTGCATGAGCCGATAAGACGCCCGTCGCCAGATTAACGGGCTTTGCGGCTTAGGTTTTCGGAAGCCTATCTAAAGGGAATAATCCGAGGGGTCCGACAAAATCTGCGGATAGCGCGCGTATGCCGCTGCCTCGCTCGAAAGGTACTGATAATGACCGACATGCGTCAATTACGAATCGTAATTTCATTGCTGCTGCTCGTGATCGTGACGATGCCCTTAGGGTGCGGTTTCGAGCGTTTTGAACCTGTACCCTCCGAACTGGTGCCGGGGCTCACCCTGGACCAGTTGGAAGCGATACAGATGGACGAAACGCTTACCGAAGACGAGCAGCGTGAAGCAATCGCCGAGGCCGTCGGAGCCACGGACGACGAGGAGGGGGATCGACTCGTCGAGTTTCTGCTGAATTTCAACGTGCCTTAATGTTTGCGTGCGGTTTGCTCCGCACGTGATGAAACGTCACACGTGGAAGCCGGGGAAGTCCTGGGGGGAGTAAACAGCAATGTTGAACAATCGAATCAAGCTATCGGTCATGTTGATTTGCGGTCTTGCTGTTAGCAGCACGGGCTGCTTCTTTGGCGACAGCATTTTGTCTGCCGGTGCCAAGCTCGCCAGCGGTCAAATCTCGCAGCTCACGCCGGGTGAACTGCAAATCCTGAATCAAACCATCTCCGGCGTCTTGGCCGCTGACAATCCGGATCTCCAAATCGAGCCGCTCACCGACGATCAGGCCACGGCCGTCTCGTCTTTCCTTGCCGCCAACAATCTCAACACGTTTGAAGATTTTGAAGCCTTGGGCGAAACGGCGCGTAACAATCCGGAAAGCCTGCAAGGTCTTGACGAACTTGCCGCCGCATTTGAAGGTTCGGGAACCGACTTCGATCCAGAAAACTTTACCGAAGACGATCTCAACGAACTGCTCGGCAGCATCTTCGGCGGTACCGATGGCGGTGCACTCGAAGAGTTGCTCGGTGGCCTCGGTGGCGGTGGCACGACGAATACCGGCGGCACGCCGACGACCGGCACCACGAACTAAGCACACTTGCACATTGCGGGTTGCCCGCAGCTAGCAACGAACTCCGGTTAACAAGCTCCCATCCGCGTACATCGCGGGTGGGAGTTTTTTTATGCCCAAACATGTTTCAATAATCTCGTTCGCTGGGCGATTCACGCCGCAACCTCTACAATTTACCTGCTTATGTTTTCCGGAATCATCGACAAGATCGGACGCATCTCTGCCGTCGCGCCCAATGCCGCCGGGCAATCGTTGCAAATTAGCGCTGCCGACGATTACTGGCAGGGCGTGCCGCTGGGGGCCAGCATCGCCATCGATGGCGTTTGCTTGACTGTCACCAAGATCGACGGTGCGGTCGCTCACTTCGACGTCGTCGCAGAGACGCTGCGTCGCAGCACGCTCGGTGGGCTTCAGGCCGGCGATGGCGTGAACCTACAAAAGTCGATGCGCGTCGGCGATCGGATCGATGGCCATTTCGTACAGGGGCATGTCGATGCTGTCGGTACTGTCGACAAAATCGTGCCCGGCGACTTATCGGCCATGTGGTGGTTTAAGGCGGATGCCGACGCGATGAGAATGATCGTGCCGAAAGGCTCAATCACAATCGACGGTATTTCGCTGACCGTCGCCGCGCGCGACGCCGAACGGTTCGCCGTCGCGCTGATTCCGACGACGTTGCGCGAGACTACGATTGGCAATAAACGCGTCGGCCAAACGGTGAACTTGGAAACGGATATTTTAGTTCGCACGATCGCACACTTTTTGCATGACGGTAAGGCCGACGGCACGGTCGGCGGAATCACGCTGTCGTATCTGCAAGCCAACGGCTTTGCTTAAATTGTTCGCACGCTCATGACCCATTCGAACGGTGCCAATTCGATTCCGACCATCGGTATTACCATGGGCGATCCTGCGGGCATCGGTGCCGAAGTGGCCATCAAAGCGTTGGCCGATCATACGATTCGCGAGCGGGCCCACTTCGTGATTTACGGCTTGTCGGATCAGATCGAGTTGGCGGCCGACGCGGCTGAGTTGCGAACGTTTTGGACCACTGAGCCGCGTGGCGAATTAAACGGGCGCGACTGGCAGCATCCGGTTCTGGTGCGCGACTTCGATGAGTTTGCCTTGGCGGGGCGACTGCGACCGACGGCGTCGGCAGAGGGCGGCAAGGCGTCGATGGCGTTTCTTGAAGACGCGATGGAAGACGCCGCCGCCGGACGAATCGATGCGCTGGTGACCGGCCCGATCAATAAGACGGCCTGGTCGATGGCGGGCTTTAAGCAATACCCCGGCCATACCGAATTGCTCGCCCATCGATTTCATGCGAAGCGGGTCACGATGATGTTTGCCGGTGGGCCGATTCGCGTGGCGCTGGCCAGTGCACACGAAGCGCTGTTCGACTTGCGCAATCACTTTACGATCGGTTTGGTCTTTCAACCGATCGATTTGATGAACCAAGCGCTGACGGAATGGTTTGGGTTAACGCGACCGCGCATTGCGGTGGCGGGGTTGAATCCGCATGCCAGCGAAGACGGTCGTTTCGGCGACGAAGAAAAACGCATCATCGCGCCGGCAATTGAGATGGCGCAACTGCACGGTATCAACGCGAGCGGTCCGTACCCGGCGGACACGGTGTTTCGTCGAGCTGCGACGGGCGAATTTGATGGCGTTGTCGCGATGTATCACGATCAGGGATTGATACCGGTGAAGTTGCTCGCGTTTGACGAGGCGGTGAACCTGACACTTGGGCTGCCGATTATTCGTACGAGTGTGGATCACGGCACGGCGTACGACATTGCTGGAAAGAACCGCGCCGATCCGGGGTCGATGAAAGCGGCGTTGGGGTTGGCGATTGATTTGGCGCAGCAGCGTTGTCGGTCGGAGGAGTAGGTGAATGTCCCCCAGCCCCAGAGGGGCAGGGGCATCGGGCGATGATTTGGGTTTCGATTTCTTTAATTGGGTCGAGTTAGCTAAGACAATTTCACTTTGCCTTCGGCCAATGGCCGAGGGTTAACCCACGACGACCAATACGATTTGTCTTTCTCGCTTGCTTCGATTCCCCAACCTTCGCTAGCGCGAAGGATGGGGCACCCGGCATTTTATTTACCGATCGAGCAGGCGTTTATCGACCAATTGCTTTAGCTCTTCGCGCAAAGCCGATTGCAGCATCTTACTCAGCCGCGGTGGGTGACCGATGATTTCGCGCAGGTGGTAATCGAGCAGCATAAACGCGCGGCCGAGGCGGCCCGTGGTCGGATCGATCAATACGTCTGCCGTCGCGCGGCTAAGGCGTCGTTTTTCAATCGCGTGGGGCTCGCAATCGCGACACAACGCGCCGCCCTGATGCGAACTAAAAAACAATACGCTATCGTCGGACGTGTCTTTTCCGCACGCGGCACAGTTTCGCATTTCCGGTCGCATCCCGACGTGCGTTAACAACTCCCATTGAAAACGCGCGATCGAATCGAGGTAGGGCGGCGTGGCGAGATCGTTAAATAGTGAGTCGATGCTATCGAACAACGGCGGGTGGGCGTCGTGACGCTCCGTGAGCGATAACGTCACGTCCGCTGCGTACTCCGCGCTATACAAGGCACCGAGCGAGTTGCGCAGATGGCGAAAGCCATCGCGTTGACGCCAATCCGTTAGCGTGGCCATGCGATCTTCCTTACCGGGTCGCATGGTGAAGACGGCGTCACCTTTTTCGAGCAGATCGATACCGATAGACGCACGCGTTTTGGTCGAGCGTTTCGCCCCTTTAAACAGGACGCTTTGCTGGCCGTGATCGCGGGTGAAGATGGCCAGCACCTGCGAGGTTTCGCTGAAATCCAGCCGCCGCAGAACGAAGGCTTCGTCCTTGATCAGCGCCATGGCAGCTTATTCCTCGGGTACGGCTTCGAGTCGGGTGATTTGCAAACGATTGATACTACGCTGATCGGCGTCGATCACTTCAATCCGGATATCGCCCTCGACCAACGCCTCGTGCTTCGCAGGAATGCGCCCGAGTTTGCTTAACACAAAACCACCGACCGTGTCGTAAGCTTCGTCGTCAGGCAAGTCGAGATTGAGATCATCGTTGATTTCTTCGACGCGTACGCGCGCATCAATCTCATATGTGCGCGGATCGATGCGTTTGATTGACGACTCGGGCGGTCGTTCGTGTTCGTCGGCGATTTCGCCGACGAGTTCTTCCAGAATATCTTCGAACGTGACCAAACCCGCCGTGCCGCCGTATTCGTCGAGAACGATCGCGATGTGCACGCGATTGTTCTGAAATTCGCGCAACAGCGACGCGAGGTCTTTGGTTTCGGGCACGAAGGTGACCGGTCGCATAACGGCGCGGGTTGAAAAACCATCGCGTTCGGCATTGAGCATGTCTTTTGCATAAAGCATGCCGACGACGTTATCGAGCGATTCTTCATATACGGGGTAGCGCGAGTGACCGTCGTTGCGAATCAGATCGCGTACGGTGTCGTAATCGGCGGCGACGTCCACACCCGTGACGTCGGTGCGCGGCGTCATGATTTCGCCGACACTGGTTTCGTCGAGAAACATGACCGAGCGAATCATCTCGGTTTCCTGCGCTTGCACCGAGCCATGCGTTTCGCCTTGTCGAACGACATCGAGAATGCGCTCTTCGAAGCGGTCGTCGCCGTCTTCACCGTTGATCGGCGCGCCGGTAAGGCGTCGAACGATTTCGGAGATCAAATCCTGCGTTGCCAACAACGGGCGCGACAGACCGCGCAAGATGAATAAAAACGGTAGGCTGCGACCGAGAAACTCTTCGCCCGCGTGCTCGGCCCACGACGTCGGTAAGGCCACGCCAACGACGACCAACCAGGGAATGCAAACGGCCCAAAATGCCAGCCAACGGTTAAGTGTTTCAAGATGGGACACGCCAAGGAAAAGGGTGAGCACAAACGTGACAATGGTGAGTTGCCGCAGGCCGACGCACGTACGCGCAATTTCATCTTGGGCGGCAAAGAAAGTATTGGCGCGTTCTTCGGCGGCGTCGTTAGCGCCCAGCAGAATCGTCAAGCGCGTGCGCGACGCGTAGCGCGCGGCGATGGTGGCCGTGCCGAAAAACACGGCGGCAATCGTCCAGATGATGAGCAATATAACCGTCACGATTTATTCGTTACCGATGGTTTCCTGCAAGATGGTCTTCGGCTCGGGCAACGCGATCTCCGCTTGCAATCCAGTGGCCTGATGTGGCGGTGCGGCAGCCAGCACTGAACCGCTCGCATCAACGATCAAACTGCGGCCAATCAACTTTGGCTTGGCGGTCTCGTCGGTGGTGGTGCAATCGGCTAAGACGCACGGCACGCCAAACGCACCAGCGTGTTTCGACACGGTCGCTTCCACATCGTCGCCCGCGTCTTCGGGCCAACAGGTGGCACCGATCACGAACTGGGCGCCGCCATTTACGACCGCTTCCCAACACGCTTCCGAAAGCACGTCGTCACCCACGAGCAGGGCGAATTGCCCTAGTAAACACTTGCCCACGCGAACCTGTCTTGCGCCGGCTTCAAACGCTTTCTTGAATGATTTGCTCGTCGGAGTGGTCATGCGTTGCAATACGCGAATATCCGCGTCGCGGTCGAGTAACATACCCGTCAAGTGCGGATTCTTACCGTCGCTTTTTTCCGCGAGACCCACGGCCAGAAACACACCCCAACTGCGACCGCGCAAGCCGCAACTGGCCGTGACCATTCCGGGCGCGCGTTCGTAGTTCGCCGGTTTACCGCCGAGCGCCGCCAAGGCATTGCCGAACGCGGGCAGGGCGATGAGGTCGGGAGACGGATCGAGATCGGCGGCGGCGTCGATGGCTTTCATCGCACGCTGCAGCGTATGCGAGCGGGATGAGGCGTCGATATCCAATTGAACGGCGTGCACAATCATTTATTCGTTGCTCCGGTCCGAGTCGGTTTTGCCCTTGCTCGCGCTGAAGATCGGTTGCTTGCCAAGGGCGATCAACATTGCGTCTTCCTCGGCATGCATGCGTTCAAAATCGGCGTCGTCGTGATCGTCGTATCCGGCAAGATGCAAGAAACCGTGCAGCGCGTAAAGCAGCACTTCGTCTTGCCAGGAATGACCGCGAGCTTGGGCCTGTTCTCGCGCGACGGGTTCGCAGATGATGATTTGACCTTCGATTCCGACAGTGGTGTCGTCGTCGTCGCGCAAGTCGAATGTTAGCACATCCGTTGGCGACGGATCGTTCATCCAGCGGTCGTGGAACTCGCACATCTGTGGTTCGTCGACGATGGCGATTTCGATGGAGACCTGTTTGAGGTCGTGGCGCGCGGCGGCAAAGGATAACCCGGCGCACAGGGCATCGGTAAGGTCGTCATCTGCGCCGTCGACTTCGATTGAGATCGGCGGCGTAGAAGGAGGCTCCGAATCGGGTTCGCCATCGTTGTGCGGTCGGCTCATGCGGATTTGACCTTTGCCCGGTTCGAGTCGGTGCTGTCTTTGGGGTAAGCGATGCGACCGTGGTGAATGGCACGCAGGCTCTTCACGAGGCTGCGTTCGACCAACGCCAGTTCGCGGAGTGTAATATCGCATTCATCGAACTGACCGTCCATGAGGCGGGCCATTAAAATATCGTGCACCACGGTTTCGATGCGACCGGGTGTCGGTTCGGGCAGCGAGCGTACGGCGCCTTCCACACCGTCGCACAACATCAGAATCGCCGACTCGCGCGTGCGCGGTCGCGGACCGGGATAACGAAAGTCGGTATCGCTGACTTCGCGCATCTTCAGGCCGCTGGCTTTGGCTTCCTCCGATGCCATGTGATGGAAGTAGCGCACGACGGTCGTGCCGTGATGCTCGGCAATGAACTGGTGCAGAATTGGCGGCACGCCGTGTTCGCGCGCCAGGGCAAGACCGTCTTTCACGTGTGAAAGGATGACGAGCAAGCTCATGCTCGGCGCAAGGCCGCGGTGAGCGCTGATATTCGCATCCTGATTCTCAACGAAGTATGCGGGCTTACACGTCTTACCGACGTCGTGATAGTACGCGCCGACGCGCACCAACAATCCGTTCGCGCCAATGGCCTGCGCTGCGGTTTCCGCCATGCTCCCTAACAGGTGGCTATGTTGCCACGTGCCAGGCGCTTTCTCGATCAATTCGCGCAGTAGCGGCTTGCTCGTGTCGGCCCATTCCAACAGCGTAAGGCTCGTGCTGACGCGAAATGCTCGTTCGATCACCGGCAGCAATACGAAGACGATACACACGCCGATCAATGCCGCCAGCGCCGCAAGGAACGCCTCGCTTAACACGGGGCCGCCGTCGGCGAAGGCAGTAAACGCCGCCGCCAACCAAGCTGCCGTGCCTGCGACGATGCCCACGCGAAGCATGTGCATGCGCGTGCGAATCTCGGAGAGCATCAACACCGTCACGGTCGCGACGGTAAGCAGCAAAATCATCAAACCATAAGGCGCGTCGAGCGTTAGAACCGTCAACAAGGCCAACGCCGACACGGCTCCTAGGGCGAATATCTGCGAATAAGTAATGGTGAGGATGGCCGCTGTGAGCGTGACGGTGGTGACGCTCCACATGGGCGACTTACCGACGTTTAGCAACACAAAACGGTCGATGGCAAGCATGCCTGCTAGTAGCGCGGCGATGCCGAGGGCGCGAAGGGTTTTCTGTGCGATCCGTGGCTGCGACCGTGCCGTGAAGATTCCCAAGCCGATGGTCGTCAACGCGATGATGCCCATCAAGCCGAAGCGCCGCTTGCGCCATTCGTTTACCAATCGGGGGTTGGTCTGACGTTGTGCGAGAAACTCTTCATGTTCGGCGCGGAGCTTGGCGAATGTTTCTTCACCGATGACGCCGGCAGATGCGATGATGTCACCGACTTTAAACGGATCCATCACCGGCGGAATCTTGTCGGCTTCAGCAATGCGTTCTTTGGTGTATTCCGCGTCGTATACGTAAAGTGGCTCGAATCGGTCTTTCTCCGGAACGATCGCTTTTCGAATGATCGTCGCAACGATCGACTGAATCCCGCTCGGGAAAATGTTACGAACGGCCACGTTGCTCATATTGGTCACGTGGTCCGAATTCGTTGCATAGTCCAATTGCTCTTTGGGAACGGGCTGGTATTGCCCCGGTGCCGTTTCGAGCATGGCATGACCGGCGGTGCTATCCATTTTTCGACCGACGTCGAACTTCTCGACCAACGGTTGCTCTTTGAGCGTCTTTTCCAAATTGCCAAGATCGCGCGAGAGCTTTTCGCTGTCTTGCGCGTTTTCTTTAAGTGATTGAAACGTGGTCGCGTCGATATCCCATCGTTCGCCATGATCGGCGCGGAATTGTTCGATGGCCTCGGCTGCTTTGGCCGCGGCATGGATTTCGCGAATCTCACCCTTCATCCGTTCGACGACATCGCGATTGAATCGAAAGTGGCTCGCAACTTCCTGCCGCGCTCGGCGGCGCGCTTGCTCGGTTTGAAACTCGCTGACGCGCTCAAACGCGACGCGCGAATAAACGGGCCGCGTTAGTTCGTCGCCGACGTTGTAAGGAAGAGGTTCGTTGCCCGTTGCGATAATCAGCGAGGCGATGGCCCAGAATCCGACCGCAATCACCAACGGCCAACCGAGCGCGGCTCGATACCGTTCGTGCCAGGGGCGATCCTCGGAGAGCAGTTTCTTCCGCCCGTCGCCGGGGCCTTGACGCAGCCAAGGGAAATCAAACATAAGCACCACGCCACAGCGGCGTGCCCTGCGACCATCATTCGCTGAGTGCCCGGCGACTCGGTCGCCGGCAACGAAAAGGCAGCGGGTGCCATTGACCGCGCCGCCTCACCGAAAATAGTATCGCAAATTGGGGTGCTTGGCCTGACCAGCAACTGGGAAAAGGGCCGAAATCGAGGCGGAATCGCTCTAAGGCGAGTATTGGTAGGGAGTTACAATTTTGTACTCGAAATTGGCTCCGCTAACCTGCCGAGCCGATGGATTGAGGAGGGTACCGCGTGAGACCCGGACCCGACGGACGTCCGGATAATGGTCTCTATGGGATTCGCGGGGCGAGCGTTCGTCCGGAATCAACCTCGCGGACTGCTCGCGTATTTGGGGCAACATGGCTGCTATCACGCTACTTACAGATTTCGGTCAGGCGGATCATTACGTCGCCTGCATGAAAGGCGTGATCCTGCAGCGCGCTCCGACCGCCCAGATTATCGATGTCACGCACATGATTCGACCGCAGGACGTTGTGCATGGCGCGTTCGTGTTGCGGCAAGTGTTTGAATACTGCCCGCCGGGCACGATTCATATCGCCGTGATCGACCCCGGCGTCGGTTCGCGCCGGCGCATCATGGCCGCGCGGTATGGTTCCCAGACGATCCTCGCGCCCGACAACGGACTATTAACGTTTATCCACCGCGATTTCGTGTTGGAAGAACTGCGCGTAGTCGAAAATTCACGGCTATACGAAAACGATGTAAGCAACACCTTTCACGGTCGCGACATCTTCGCGCCGGTGGCCGGTCACTTGTGGCAAGGCATGTTGATGGAAAAGGTGGGGCCGCTCGCGCGCGAGTTAGAGCTGCTGAACATCGATCGACCGCAGTTGCTCGAACAGGGCGGCGTCGAAGGCAAGGTGCTGTACATCGATCACTTCGGAAATCTCATCACCAATATTTCCGAGGGCGATCTGGGCAAGCTAAAGGGCGGGATTCAACGGCACGGCGTGTCGGTGGGGCCGCTTCGCGTGGGCACGGTTCGCACGACGTATTCCGATGTGCGCCCCGGCGAAATCGTCGCGCTGATCGGTTCGACGGGCATGCTCGAAGTCGCCGTCAACCAAGGTAGCGCCGCCAAGCATCTGCAGGCTTCGCCCGGCACCATTATTCTGGTGCGCTAAGCCGTGCCCAATTCACTTCTTAGAAGAATAGCGTCAACACGTCAGCGACGAACGCGTTGAATGGCAACGTGATCGACGAGACGGCGACGTTGATTCCAAATAGAGCCACATCATCAGTACACGCACCCAGTTGCATCACGGTGCCGCACGTCAAACAGGCCATCATCAGCTTTTTTCGATTGCGATAGTAACGTCGCGTCATGGGGACGGGCCTCGCCTCTTCGGTCCGATGGATCGTGCTGCTCGCCATCGAGCAAACTGTCCGAATGCATTATGCTTCACGCCTAACGAATTCGCCAGCACAAAGACGAACCGTGGCATAGCAGGTATATCGACATGGCAGTTTTTCCCGTTGACTTTTCCAGTGACACTCAGACGCGACCCTCGGCTGCGATGCGACAGGTCATTGCCAATGCGGAGGTTGGCGACGAACAAAAGCGCGAAGACCCGTCGGTTAACAGGCTTCAGGAAATGGTGGCCGAGCTTTGCGGCAAAGAGGCGGCGTTGTTTATGCCGACGGGAACAATGTGCAACCTCATCGCGCACTTCATTCACTGTCGCGCAGGTGACGAGATCATCCTCGAGTCGTCGTACCACCCGGTGAACTTCGAAGGCGGTGGCCCGGCAATCCACAGTCGGGCGAGCTTGCGGTTGATCGATTCACCGACGGGCATCTTCGGTCCGGAAGATATCGTCCCGCTCATTCGTCCGAACGATCCTCATATGCCGCGCACGCGGATGGTCTGTGTCGAGAACACGTGTAATCTGCGCGGCGGTCGCGTGTGGTCGGTTGAACAGGTCAAGGCTGTGACGGATTGTGCGCGGGAGCACAACTTAATCACGCATCTCGATGGTGCTCGATTGATGAATGCGGTGGTGGCGGCGGGCGTGACGGCGCGAGATTACTGTCAGCACTTTGATAGTTGTTGGATCGACCTGAGCAAGGGGCTCGGCTGTCCGGTCGGTGGCGTGTTGGCCGGCACGCAGGCGTTTATCGATGAAGCATGGCGTGCGAAACATTTCTTCGGCGGTGCCATGCGGCAAGCGGGTATGGTTGCCGCGGCAGGCATTTACGCATTTGAGAACAATGTCGAAAGACTCGCCATCGATCACGACAAGGCGAAGCGCTTGGCTGTCGGCCTGGCAGAGCTACCCGGTATTACCGTCGATGTGGATGCGGTTGAGAGCAACATCGTCGTCTTCGATGTTGGCGGGACGGGCAAAACGCCCAAGCAGATTCTCGCTGCGCTGCAGCCACATGGTGTGCGGTTTAGTCCGCTATTGGCGCCCACTGTGCTTCGTGCCGTGTCGCATCTTGATATTCCCGATGACGGCGTGGACAAAGCGCTAGCCGCGCTGAAAAAAGTACTGGATTCGTAAGGCCATTTCGCGCAAAGTGGCAACGTGTGCGAGTGGGCATCGGGCCCGAGCGATTTTGGAAGAATCGCCAACAGATTACGAGAGCCGGAGACGGAACTTCGCTTTTAAATTGTGAGCGCAAATCGCGGCGCGCCGTGCGCGCGTCGGCCTGCGTTGAGGAAACGCGTTGCCATGGCGAATTCATCATTTTCCCAGCGCCTGCGTTATCGATTCGACAATTTCATGTCGCGCGGCGGCAGCTCGATCTTCTTGAGCCTCGTCGTCGTGTTCGTCGTGAGTTTCATCGCCCTCATCCTCATGCGCGGGCTGATCTATCTGATTTATCCCGAAGGTGGGGAACGCATCGGCGGCTTCTTTAATCACGTGTACGTGATTTTTCTTGAGTTGACCGACCCCGGGAATATGAACCAGGAGATCGGCAGCGACCCGGTCTATAAAATTCCCGGTGTGCTGGCCGGTCTCGTGGGCATCGTCATTCTCTCGATGCTGATTGCGTTTATCACGACGGCGCTCGATCAGAAACTGACGCAACTCAAAAAGGGCCATTCCAAGGTTATCGAAGAAGATCACACAATCATTTTAGGTTGGAGCAATCGCGTCGTTGAAATCGTGCGCGAGTTGGTCATTGCCAACGAAAGCGAAGACGACGGCTGCGTCGTAATCTTGGCTGAAAAAGACAAAGAAGAGATGGACGACCATCTCAGCATGAATCTGGGCGACACCAAGACCACGCGCGTCGTAACGCGCAGCGGTGCCGTCTCATCGTTGGTGAACTTGGATGTCGTTTCGGTCGCCACGTGTAAATCGGCGATCGTATTGGGCGAATGCAGCGAGGCCGACCCGCCTGAGGCGTTGTCTGCCAGCGATTCGCGCGTGATCAAGACAGTGCTGGGTTTGATCGCGGCGAAAGCGCCCGGTCAAGAGCTGAACATCGTGGCCGAGCTGTACTACCGGCGCAATCGCATTATTGCCGAACGCATCGCCCCCAACGAAGTAACGACGATCGACGCGAGCGATGTGCTGGCCAAGGTCATGGTGCAAACGTCGCGTTCGGTCGGGTTGAGCGTCGTGTATTCCGAAATCATGTCGTTCGACGGTTGCGAGATGTATTTCTATGGCGGACCGTGGCCGGAGATTGGGTTCGGCGCGTTGCAGTTTCATTTTCCCGATGGCATACCGTTGGGCATTCGACGCGCCGATGGCGATTTGCTGATCAACCCGTCGATCGATACATCGGTGATGCCGGGCGATGAGGTATTGATTCTCGCAGAGGATGATTCGACCATTGAATATCGACCGCAGCCGGTCGCGACAGGTCGCACGCTAGCCGACTCAAATCAGCGGCTTGAACACGGCGTCGAGCGGCAACTGATCATCGGCTGGAATCCGAAGGCGGAAATTCTCATCGAACAATACGCGGATTATGTGTTGGCCGGTTCGCGTATCGATATTCTCGTGCAAGACCCGGGCGACCACGTGCGTATCGCCGTGGATCGGCTGCGCGATAAAGCTTCCGAGCTGATTATTGAGATTGTTGACGCCGATCCGTTGCATACGGAGACGTATGAGAAACTCGACCCGACGCGATACGACAACGTGTTGATCCTGAGCCAAGGTGTAACCAATGCCGATCCGGAAACGATCGACTCAGAAACGATCATCATTCTGTTGGTGTTGCGACGGTTGCTCGATGCGGCCGGACCGGCGAAGACATCGCTGATTAGTGAAGTGATGAACTCACGCAATCAGGCGTTGGTTTCGCGTGCCGGCGTGAACGATTTCATTATTTCCAACCGGCTCGTCAGTATGTTGTTGGCGCAGGTATCGGAACAGCAGGATATCAAAAAGGTTTACGACGACTTGTTTGAGGAGGACGGCTCGGAGATCTACCTCAAACCCGCGACGCTTTACTTCGCCGACCTGCCGGTTGACGTTAGCTATGCCGACATGATGGTTGCCGCACAGGCACGCGCCGAAGTATGCATGGGTGTCAAAATCAAAGCCGACGAGGCGGAAATGGATAAGAACTTTGGCGTGAAGCTGATCCCCGAGAAAACGGTCAAATATCATATCAGTGCAGAAGATTCGCTCGTGGTCTTGGCCGAGGATGATACCTAATGTTGGACTGGTGGTTCGATTTACCTGTTTGGTTGCGCTATACGGCGGCATTGGCGCTTGCCGGAATCTCCGCAGCGATATTCATTTCGAGCCAAGGCAAGATTCGCGTGGCGGGGTTTGGCATCGCATTGGGGATTGCCCTCTTCATCTTTGCAGACGCAGGCGAGACGACGCGTTATTAGTAAACCGTACGCGTCAATTAAGTGGGCGACGTAAATTCCGTGGGCGATTTACACTCCCTCTCCCTCGCAGGGAGAGGGTTGGGGTGAGGGTTTCGACCCGCAGAAGAAATCTTTCGAATTCAAATGGAATACTCAAACAAGTAGTAACCTCTTCCATTAATGAAAAAAGCCGCGGCCAGGCCGCGGCATACTTGGGAAACAGGAGGAGATGAAGAAGAATATTGTGTTTGTCGCGACCGGGGATCACCGGTTATAAACCGGTGCCACAGCGCGGGGGCCGCGTGTATCGGGTGCCCCTGCCCCTCTGGGGCTGGGGGACGACTCCCGTTCGCGGCGTTGATTGTTTCCGCTTCGATTTAGCACTCGCCTTCAAGTTGCGCCAACAACGGCGGCTTGCGTCGTCGTCGTCGCTTCTTCGGTGCATTGGCAGGTCGCGCTTCGGCCTTGCGCGGGTCGGCCTTCGCCGCAATCTCCAACGCTTCGGCGGCCGTTTCCGCAAAGAAGTCTGCTTTCACTTCGCGCCATAAACCTTGCGCTCGGTTGAACACGCCACCCGACACCAACACGTTCATCGTCGGGCACGAGTTAATCTCGCGGATGTGATCGATCATCTGACGAACTTCCGGCACGTCGGTTGGCTTGCTGCCGACGATCATCATCATTTCTGGTTGCAACTGACCGACGAGCGAGCCCATCTCGTCACGCGGGATGCCGGCACCCAAGAAGTATACTTCCCAACCTTCAGCTTCGAACAAGTCTGCACACATCTGAGCGCTGATCTCTTCGGCTTCACATTCGGTGCAGGTGATCAGAATGCGCTTGCCGTTCTTCGCGGCGCGGGGAAGTCGCGACTGCAAGTGGTCGGCGACGGTGCGGTTGATGCGCGTGGCCATGTGCTCGGCGGCAATATTGATGCGATCTTCTCGGTAAAGGTGATCCACCTGTGCCATCGCGGGCCAGACGACATCTTGATAGAGGCGCTGTGGCTCGATGCCGTTGTCGAGGGCTTCGGTGATGATCGTGCGGCAAATGCTGCGGCGGCCTTCGAGGAGCGGGGTGATGTACTGTTGGAAGATTTGCGTGGTGGCCAAGGCGGTGATCTCCGTAGTCTGGGCGGCACGTGCGGGCCGCGTGGGCTGGGGCAGGTCGGTCGTCCATCGCCGCTTGCCGCCGTCGGGTTTCTTTGTTTCGTGTGCCGCTCCCGGGCACGGTGTATTGCTTTCTGACAGCCCCGGATTCTTGGTCACCTGACTTGAGGTGTTAATTTAGGTAATTTAGGAATCTTGGGCAAGATAGAAATCGGCGCGAGGCGTTTGAAAACTTGAGGGCGTCCGAAAAATTGGCGCGACCGGGGAAATGGGTGGAGTGCGTTAACCGGAATTGTCATAAGTGATGTGAAAATAATTGGTTACGAGCATTGTGAGGGGCGGTTGGTGTGATGACGAGAGAGTGAATCGCGGTGGTTTTTGCCCCATATCGGCAAGAAATTCCGGTTTTGCGTCCGATATTGCCCGAAAATCGTCGAGCGGCGGCCACGCGGCGGGGTGTTTGGACAACTCATCACGCCCCGGATGCTGTCGCGACCGCTCCCCGTCGCCTCAATTTCTGATTTACCGTCATAACCAGAATTCCAGAGTGCCGAATTCGCCTGCGATGAAGGTGGGGCGTTTGTTATCGAAACCCGCTCGCTTGCGGTTGGTGAGATTGCCGCTGGCCCGTCGCATGCATCTCGTGCCGGTGTTCGCAACAAACCCCGGAGGCGAATCCCTATGTTGAATAACAGCAACTGCACGCGACGTCTGACGACTCGAGTTTCCAACCTGCTGCGCCGCACGCTGGTCCCGCGCGGCTGCCTCACGCTCATCACGATGATGGGATTTGCCGGTTGCGACATACCGTTCGGGACTGTTGCGCTAGGCGTGGATGGCACGCCGATGACCGAAACCGAGCTGCGGGTGAACCCCGAAAGCTATGCGCTGATCGGCGTGAGCCAGTTGGAAGTGGTCGCCAAGCTGGGCGTGATCGCCAACGACATGACGGCCGACGCCGTCGAACCGTTCACGGGCCAAACGGAACAGGGCGGTATGATCGACCTCGCCGCCGACGGCAGCTTTTTCTACAGCGCGCCCGAGCGGTTTCTTGGAACGGATTACGTTGAATATCGCGTGTATATGAATGGCATGGAAATGACCGGCCGCGCGGCGTTTAAGATTTACCCGGCAGAAGCGACGCCGGTGCCGTCGAACAAATGAGTAGGTCGGGTCATAGACCCGACGCGGGATGTTGAGTGCCTATCTATACAGGAGTTCAATTTTCGATCTAGAATACATCTGCGTTAATTTTTGAATTTTGTCGCAAGTATTCTGTCCACAAGGTTCTGACAATATCGAATGGAGGCTTTGATGCGATTCGCCTGTTACATTGCGTGTTTTGTTTTTCTGCCGCTTCTCTTGGCGTGCTCCTTATCGAATGATCGATCTCCGGTCGGTCCATATATTCCATTTGATGAGCGATACGATGAGTTCGTGCTTCCGGAAGTTAAGGGAACAACACCAATTGTCAGAACGTATCGGCTTGGGCCTCAAGGCGAAGAGCCGCCGATACTGTACATCGATTTGTCCTTGGGTAGTCGTCACTACCGCATCAATGTTGATTCGAATCGTCTGATGGTGGCAGAAGGACAACATATCTTAGTGAAGGACGAACAATTCGCCCCACATTCAATCGACGTTGCCCCGAGCGACATGCGGGCTGGGCGACCGGAGGGCACTATTACCGGTTGGCTGGATGTTTCCAATAAGAGATCGATCAACAAGTGAGTCGGTAGATACACCGACCTACACGGCTTGATATTCTGCCTTCAATTTGCCTTCCTCGTGTTTATACCTTTGAATCACTAACACCATGCCACGACCACGATTCTTCAAATCACCGGCCGCCTTTCGCGCTTGGCTCAAAACGAACCATAAGGCTGCCGACGAACTTGTCGTGGGCTATTACAAGAAAAACACCGGCAAGCCGTCGATTACGTGGCCCGAGTCGGTCGCCGAGGCGCTGTGTTTCGGTTGGATCGACAGCATTCGTAGGACTGTCGACGAAGAGAGTTATTCGGTTCGGTTCACACCGCGGCGACCGAAGAGCCGTTGGAGTGCGGTCAACATCCGGATGGTGGCCGAGTTGGAAAAGACCGACAAGATGACGGCGGCGGGACGCAAGGCTTTCGAGGCTCGGCCCAAGTCGGAGGAAAAGGGCTATTCCGTCAAAGATTTCGATGGCGAACTCGATAAGAAACGCCTGAGCGCATTTAAGAAAAACAAAAAGGCGTGGAAGTTTTTCGAGTCGCAGCCGCCGGGCTATCAACGCATGGCTCGTCATTGGGTCATGAGCGCCAAACGCGAAGACACGCGCGACCGACGACTGGCGAAGTTGATCGAAACCTCGGCGGCGGGGGAGCGGGTTTATTGATTAGGAGGGGTGACCTGTTCGGAACGTCGCTCGTCTTGTGTTGGCGCGTGCCTTTTTCACCCTTTAACGTGACCATGTCATGCTGCGCGCGGCTCTAGGATCTGCGGGTTCCGTGACTCCCGCCGATGCAGTCCACACGCTTGCCTTAAAGGGCAAGCGTGGCACCCGACAGGGGAGGGCTACCGACGTACCGATACGGCCCACCGTAACGCAGTGCGGTTAGATTGTCTCAGCGCTCAGGGCACTGGCGGGCGAGCCGTCCAGTGGCACCCGGCGGATTTTGAAAGTGTCCTGAACTCTATACCCCGGAATGGTCTTTAAGCTGCTTCCAATGCTCGATATCGTTTCGTCAAAGCGCCTAATTTTGCGTAGGTTTCGAAAGCCAAATCGATTCGGGGCAATTTGCAGGGCGAGATCGTCACTTACAAAAAATGCTAGAGGACATGTAGATCATCGATCTCCACTTCAAGGCGATCGCCTTTTTTGATCACGGTAAGTGTTAGCGTTAAATCCGACAGACCTTCTTCTTTGGACCATAACGGCGCGTCCACCATCCATCGATTCGATTCTTCGCTATCAACATCGAAAATGACCAAGTGATCGTCGTCGTATTCTAACGGAGGTACGACGAATGTGGCGTTATAGTCGGTGATGATGCGTTCAAATTCTTGAACAGATAGTCTCGATTTCGCAGCACGTTCAATGATTGCTTGAAAGTTCTCGTCTACTAATTTTTTGTGGAAATATCGCAAGGTGTGCTTAATCAATTGCCGAGCGTCCATATCCACTTTCCGAATTTGTAGATGCTACGATTGTCGTTACGCAAAAGAGGCCATTGCCGAGCCATCACAACTGAGTTGGTTGGTAGTTTAAAGCGATATCGGCAATTTGTTCCGCAGTTAGGTCAGTATCAGCGTCAAAAATTAGGTCAATTACGTTTGGATGTGGAACGCTTGACACAAGATTATCCATCATTGCGTAAAGCTCTTCCTCTGAGCCCTCGGCATTACTAATCTTTTGAACGAGCGAGATGATCTGATTACGTTCTATCTCATTAGCCATCAACTTCCTCCAAAGTGAAAAATAGGATCTAAAATAACTCGATGGTATCTTGGCGAGACTATTAGGAGATTGTCAAAGTCAAAGACCTTGCCACCTGCATGACGCGGCGTCTTGTGGCGGGCGGGTGGCCCCTGTCGGTACTCCGACGTGGGGTTTCGATTGCTTGCTAAGTGAACCCTAAATTTCCACGAAGCTGGTCGAATAGAATCGAGACCCCAGGTTGGAGTACCAACCCGGGCCACCCGACAGTGGCACCCAGCGGCAGGCCCGCAGACTCGCGAAATGACGCTGTGATTTCGAAAAAAAAAAAGAATTTTTGCGGCAGAATCGCGACGATCGCGTGTACTCCTTTCAGTCGGTCTACTTCCGACGGTAATCCGGCATTTTGCTGCATAGGGGGCTTCAGGGTTTGGTCAAATCCATCGCTCGGCTTCGCGGCAACCAACACAATTCAGAAGGAGAACGCAAAATGACCGCGCTGAACATATCCTATAGGTCTGTCGCAGCTGCCGAACATCGCGTTTGGTCAGCAAGGAATCGATCACTATTACCTGCGCTGATCGCAGTTGCTATGTTGTTCGGGGTCAGCATCCCGGCAACGGCGCAGCCTGTCACGCTCCATGTCATCGAGAGCCTGTCGACGTCGCCGCCGCCACTCGGTCCGGGCGCAATTCGAACCCAAAGCATTCCCTACGGCATTACACGCGACGGTGGATTGGTCGTCGGCTACGCAGAGGCGAACGACGCAATCAATGCCTATAGATGGGCGGTGGATGTCGGGACGGAATCACTGGGCGCGATACCGACCAGTGAGAAAGAAGAACTCAGCGTCGCCGCTGGGGTATCCTGGGATGGTTCCGTCATCGTCGGTCATTCCGTCAGCGACGATGGAAGAGTCGCTGTTCGCTGGATGCCCGATGGGGGCATCATGCAGCTCGGCGATCTCCCAAACGCGCGTCCGTTAAGGGACAGAACCGACAGCCAAGCCGAGGACGTTTCGGCAGATGGTGCCGTTGTCGTTGGCCGCGGCACGAGTTCCGATGGCGGCGATCGCGCTTTTGTGTGGACCGAATCGACGGGCATGATCGAACTACCAGGAACGATTTCTGCCAATGCCGTGTCGGCCGACGGTACGGTAGTTGTCGGGCGTCGCAATCATCCGCAAGGCGGCACTGACGCGTTTGTTTGGGGGCCCGACGCCGGCACTGAAGGGCTCGGCTTCCTGCCGGGCGGCTCGTTCAGTCGCGCCGAGGGAGTGTCGGGTGATGGTCTCGTCGTCGTTGGGCGCGCCGATGTGGAGGATGGCGAGTATGAGGCGTTTCGCTGGACGCGAGAGGATGGCATGGTGCCATTGGGCGACTTTGCCAATGGGGCCCATCGAAGCGAGGCGACGGCGGCTTCGGCAAGTGGTGCCGTGATCGTTGGCTTTGGAACTGCAGACAACGACGATATGGTGCCCTTCGTGTGGACACCGGAAAAGGGCATGCAGAGTTTACTGTCGATCCTAGTCGACGAATTCGGCGTGACCGAACTCACCAACTGGCGTGAGTTCGGCTGGGCCTTTGCCGTATCGGCTGATGGTCGCACGATCGCGGGCCGCGGCCGTCCAACGCCCAATGAATATGTTGCCTGGGTCGTCACGCTTCCGGCCAGCTATATCAACGACCCCGCCGCAGATGGGCTTACCAAGTCCAGCAACCTCGCGGCATTTGATGGGATATCGAGTGGTGGTGACGAAGGTGCGGATGGCGGCGACGACGGTGATGGCGGAAACATGCCCGCAACAGGTATTTGCGGTGCAGGCGCACTGCCGCTCATGCTTCAGCTGACGGTTGTAGGTGGTCTCTTGCGACGCGCACGCCGACAGCGACGCAATCTCGCGCCAAGTCGTTAATTCTCGGCGTGCCGTTGGTAGGACTCGCACCTCAATAAGTCACGAAAATGAAACAATCGCCAAGGTTGGACGGCGAATGATTGCAAACAGATGCAGTCCAACGAAGGACGCTCCGAAACCGAACCCTACTCCTCGTCCACATCCCCATCATCATCACCGCCGGCCATCATTTGTACGCTAGCCAGGCCGCTGGCGACGTTGTCGCAGAATTCGAAAATCTTATCGAGGCCGGTGACGAGGAAGATACCCCAGACGCTGGTGGTGATGCCGCAGAGGCGCAGTTGGCTCGGTGGGGTTTCGGCGAGGGCGCGACGCAGCTTCAACATCTTGGCGATGTTGGACGAATTCATGTAATTCACTTCGGACAGATCGAGCACGCAATGGCAACCGGGCCGCGTTTCTACCATCTCGATGAGCAAGTTCATGTCTTCGGTAAAGGCGGGGTCGTCCTGCAACGTGGCGAGGATGACGTTTTCCGACCATTGTTCGACTGCCATAACAATCCCTCGGCGAGTGCGTGTTAGCTACCGCGCGAAAAGCTAGCCGCCGTCTGTGGGGCTGTCAAATTCAGGTGACGGCCCGTTCGGAAAGCGCAACGAGCCCTCGATTTTCTTTAACATGCGTTCACCGATTCCGTTGACGGGCAGTAAATCGGTAGGCTTTTGAAAAACAGGCACGCCATCGGCAATCTGGCCGCGCCGCGCTTCGCGATAGGCGACGATACGCTTGGCGACCGACTCACCGAGGCCGGGCAGGAGGGCGAGTTCGGCCCAACCGGCGGTGTTGGGATCTACACCGGCGATAAGCGTTGCGTCGCGTGCGTCGGCACGCCATGCGCCGACCGACTGCCAAGCGGCGAGCAAGGCTGCGATGGTTACGAGCCCGACGGCGATCCAAAACGCACGGTGCGCATGCTGCAGTCGTGCGACTTCAAACGCCTCGCGCCGCGCTTCGGCATCTGGATTGGGAAGGTGCGGCGATGGGTGGTTGGCGTTTGACATTGGTGATTCGGATTCGCGGTTTTGAGACGTTCGAGATCGCGACGAACAAACTGGGCCGCCGACGATTGTTTGGGAAATCCTTCACAAACAATCGCAATGCTGCGTTATTGGGTATTGCACGCGTGCTGATCGGGATCGCTTGTCCGAATATAATGCAAAAAGCTTAACGCCGGGCGTTATTTTGCGTCTTAATCAGTATGCGACAGGTGTAAGCCGCGCCTTCGCGACGAGATTTGCCGATGATGCCCTTGGTGACGCGTAAACCGTATAACCTGCCCCAAACGAAGGGGGCCTTGCATCCTGCCATGGGCGCTGTGAACAGACATAACGACAACCCACGATCATTCGAAACGACGACGGCCCGCTGGCTTGGCGGCGGCGTGTTGGTTTTGGTGGTGGTGTTGTTAGTCGTTTTCTGGCGCGTATTAGGTTTGGCGGCTGCCGGTGCACGGATGACGACTGACGCACCGTGGGTTTGGTTGCTGGCGGCATGGGGTGCCGTGACGACGGGGGCGTTTGCCTGGCGTGTGATGTTGTGGCGGCGGTATCGACCGCACCGCCTTTCGAGTGATGAAACGGAATTGCCGAGCATTTCAGTCGTGATTCCCGCGTTTAACGAATCGGAAGAGGTGGCCCGCGCGATCGAGAGCGTGGCCCGTGCCGATTACCCGCGCGAACAATTGCAGATCATCGCCGTTGACGACGGCAGCACCGACGACACGTGGTTGCACATGCGGCGCGCCGTCGATGCCGCACGCGCGGCCGACGCGCGGCTCGATATTCAAGCGATTCAACTGCGACAAAACGGCGGTAAGCGCGAAGCGTTGTACGCGGGGATGCAATTGGCGACGGGGGCCATCCTCGTGACAGTCGATAGCGACACGCGCATCGAGGCCGACGCGCTACGCGAAATTGTAGTGCCGTTTATTAACGATGACGAAGTAGGCTGCGTAGCGGGGAGCGTGCGCGTGGCCAATCCGAGCGAATCGATTATTACGCGGTTCCTGCGCTGCTATTTCAGCTTATCGTTTCGATATGTGCGTGCGTATCAGGATGCGTTTCGCGGTGTGTTTTGTGCGCCGGGGGCGTTGAGCGCGTATCGCGCGAGCGTGATTCGACCGCACTTGGATGCATGGCGGCAGCAGACGTTCCTCGCTCGGCGTTGTATCACGGGTGAAGACCGGGCGCTGACGAACATTGTGTTGCGCGCGGGGGCACTAACGGCTTATCAGGATACGGCCGTGGCGTGGAGCGCGATGCCGACGACGTACATCGGGTTGGCGTTGATGTTCCTGCGCTGGGCGCGTAGCAACGTCCGCGAAACGCTGGTGCTGTGGTCGTTTTTAATGGGCGATTTGGGGCGTCGGCGAGGATTGACGGCGTTGCGGTTTAATATGCTGTTGGTGGCCGCCTCGCTGTTGATGCCGTATGTGTTTATTGCGCACGCTGCAATGGTGGTGATGGCTACGCCGTTGGCGTTGCCCGTTTACCTAGCGGCTGTGGTCGGCGGCGGGTTGGTTTCGGCGGCGATTTACTACGCCAATGAGCGCGACCACGGTTGGGTGTGGCTGCCGGTGTATCAGGTGTATTGGTTGATTACGCTGTCGTGGGTGTTCCCGTTTGCGATGCTGACGCCGCATCGGATGGGCTGGTTGACGCGGGGCGGCAGGCAAAGCGATGACAGTCATGCAGACGAGCGGACCGGCGTGTCGCTGGCGTCGGCCTAACGCGATGCTCGTTTGCTCATTTATCAAGTCGAATCAAAACAACTCCCAAATCGGTCGAGCATCGGCCTCTTTCACAATACGGAACGGTCGCTGATCCGGCGAGTAATTCGTTTGTTCGTAATCCACGCCGATGGCTTTGCAAATCGTTGCGTGTAAATCGCCGACGCGAATCGGTTTTTCCTTTACGGCGCGGCCCGCGTCGGATGCGCCGATCATTCTGCCTGTTTGCAGGCCGCCGCCACCTAGGGCGACGCTCCACACTTGCGGGAAGTGATCGCGCCCCTGCGTGCCGTTGATGCGCGGTGTGCGGCCGAATTCACTGGCGAGCACGACGAGCGTGCGGTCGTAAATCTCTTTGCGCTTGAGGTCGTCGATCAATGCCGACATGGCGACGTCGAGTTCGAGGCTCTTGTCTTTGACGACGTCAAAGTTGTTTTGGTGGGTATCCCATCCACCTAGCGTGACTTCAACAAATCGCACGCCGGCTTGTGCTAAGCGTCGCGCTAAAAGACAGCCTTGACCGAAGGCGGATTCAACACCATAGCGTTCGCGCAGGGCCATCGGTTCGTCATCGAGATTAAATACGCGAGCGGTCTTCGGGCGCATCATCAGCAGGGCGGCGTCGTAATGGGCGCCGTATTCCTTGATGGCGTCGTTGCGTTTGTGCTTGTTCTTAAAGTTGCGGTCGAATTTCTTGAGTAGGGCCAGTCGCCTGCGGTAACGCTGGTTGCCGATGCCTTGCGGTGCGGCGAGATTGGCATTGGCGAAGCGGGCATTGCCGACGTAATACGGTGCATACTTGGGGCCGAGGTATCCGGCGGCCCAGTCTTGGCCGATGGTGACGTAGGGCGGCAGGCGATCGTCGCGCTCGCTGCGGCCCTTGTATTTGGCGACGATCGAGCCGAGCGTGGAATGTTGAATGCTGGCGAGTGGTGGATAGCCGGTGTGCATCTGATACGACGCACGGCTGTGATCGAACTCGTTGCCCGTCATGCTGCGGATGAGCGAGAGTTGGTCGACGCGGTCAGCGATGCGCGGCAGGTGCTCGCTGATCGCGATGCCTTCGGCGGCGGTTTGAATCGGAGAGTAGGGGCCGCCGTGGTCCGTGCCGGGCGCGAGGTCGAGCGTGTCGAGATGGCTCATGCCGCCGGCCATCCAGAGCAGGATGACGGTATCGGCTGTGCGCGTTTCCGACGGTTTGGCGTAGAGTACGCGCGGATCGGCGAAGCCGAGAAAGCCCGCGCCGCCGATGAGGCCGGCGCTGGTGCGCAGCCATTGGCGACGCGTCATTTGGCGATAGCTGTCGCAGCCGGTGCAGGTGTGTTTGCTCATGTTCGTTTCGCTTCGATCTATCGGATTCGTTGGGTTTTTCCGATGGTTCTTGTTTCTTGCTTGCCTCTTCGCGTTTTGGCGACGGTTACCGCTTCCTTACGGGCGCGGCTCTGATTGACGCTCGCGCGGCTATGAAAATCGCAGGCATCGCTTTAGTTCTTCGCGCGGTCGAGCCATCATCGAATGAACTGAAACTCGCGCGTGTTGAACAGCGCCCATTGCAAATCTTCCCAGGCGCTGTCGTCGCTGCCGTTGCCGATTATTTCCAGGGCTTCTTTCAATTCGTACTTGGTCGGTTTGCGCGTTAACACCTGATAAAACGCCGCTTCGACCATTTGCGAGAGGTTGTATCCACGCTCGCGCCGCCAAATGCGAAACGGATGCGCAGGATGAAACCGAACGGCGCGATTAAGGAAGTCACCATTTAAGAGCGTCAGCGATTGCTGAATGCTGCCGTTTTGCATGTGCTGCGGAATCGTTTCGCGGTCGGAAGCGCCGAAGGTTCGCAGAAAACTTTGCGGTCGCGGCGGATAGGTCGTGAGGTACGACGCCTGATAACGCCGGTCCAAACCCTGCGGGTAATGACCCGTCGCGGCGAGGATCGAATCGTTGATTTGTTCGGCCGTCATCCGGCGTACGGGCATGCCCTCGAAAAGCGCGCCGGGCACGATGTCGTTTTCAGCGTCTTCATCGGTTCGGTTGCGGCGCAGCACACTCGTAAACGACTTAAGCGAATCCGAGCTGGTTTGTTGATAGGTGCGCGATAGTGCGATGAGTCGCAAGATGCGTTTGATGTTGTAACCCGAGTCGATGAATTCGAGTGCGAGCCAATCCAGCAGTTCGGGATGCGACGGCGGATTGAGCGGGCTAAAGTTGCCGGTTGGGTTGACCAACCCGACGCCCATCAACTTGGCCCATATGCGATTGACGGCAACGCGGGCGAAGTAGGGGTTTTCGCGCGCCGTGACCAACTCGGCTAAGGCATCGGGGCCGCGACCGAGTTCCGACGTGGCACCCGTGAGAAACTTGCCACCGGCGCGGCGCGCATTGTGCGTCACGCCCAACACCAAACCGCGTGCTCCGCGGTCGTCGTCGCGGCTGATAACCTGTCGACGCGTGCCGCCGTAAAACGCCGCCAAGCCTTGAAAGTCTTTCTGCGTCCACCAATCGAATGGATGGTCGTGGCATTGGGCGCACTTGAGAGAGACGCCTAGGAAAGCATCTGAGATTGCGACTGCCAGCACGTCGGCCTCAACGCGGTCTTGCAAAATAAAGGCAACGGCGGGTTCACTCTCGGAAGAACCCTCCGCAGCAATCAGGTCGCGCACCAGTTGGTCGTAGGGTTTGTTCAGTCGCAGCGAATCATGCAGGAAGTCGCGCAGAGAATTCAGCGGCGCGCCATTGACGCGACCGCGTTCGCGCAGGAGATCGCCGAAAACGACGGTCCAATGGTCGGCGAACTGGCGTTGCTTGAGCAGCAGCTCCACCCATTTCTCGCGGCGCTCGTGTTCCTTCCAGCCAAAGTAGCGATCGAGGTCTTCGACAGTGGGCGTTATGCCGACGAGATCGAGGCTCGCCCGTCGCGCGAAGGTGGCGTCGTCGCA
>JAUIHO010000032.1 GCA_030432035.1 Phycisphaerae bacterium | reverse complement strand
CATGGACGCTTTTAGCGGCATTGATAAGGCGAACTTAAACACTCCTAAGGATATGTTGAATTGGTTATACCGATTAGCAGATAACAACATCCGAGACGCCATTCGAGGCCTCAGTGCAGCAAAACGACCAAATCCGAGCAATCGGGTGACGGCTGACGATCATGATTCGGCGAGTCTCGATCTGTTGGAATCTCTCGGTGTTCATTCAGCGACACCCAGTCGAGTGGCAGCAGCGAAAGAAGCGAAAACGCTCCTACGGAAAGCGCTAGCTGATCTGGCACCTGACCATCGCGAAGTCATCACGCGTTTCGATCTCAAGCACGAAGATCCCAAAGACATTGCACAGAGCCTGCAACGGTCGGTGGGTGCGATTTATATGCTCCGAGCCCGGGCGCTGGAACGATTGAGCGAAGTCCTGCCAAAATACTCCTTCTAAAAAATCGATAACGCGCGTGATTGGTCCGGAGATCTTTCGCTGAGCTAGCAACAACGAGGGTTTTTATGAGCGATCCAGGTGCCAATCCAACTGAGTCCAGCGGTGATGTCGACAAACGCCTCATCGACGCTGCCCGCGCCCAAGCTGATGGGCGCGGCAGTGGAGACGATGAGACGCAACCCGCTGGCGATCAGACTGAAACACAGAGCACAAAGCCGTTGGCGATCGACAACGACATCACGTTGGACGCCCGCGCCGCCGCCGGAGATGCATTCCCCTCTATTGCTGGCTACCTCTTCAAACGCAAAATCTCCGGCGGCGGTCAAGGCTTGGTATTCGAGGCGATTCAGGAATCCACCAAACGTCGTGTTGCCGTCAAAGTCATACGGGGCGGTGCCACGTCGCACCCCGAAAACCGTAAACGTCTGAAACGCGGCGTGCGCGTGCTGGGCCAATTGCACCATCCGTCCATCGTCGGAATCGTCGACAGCGGTATCGCTGACGGTTGCCTGTATTACGTGATGGAATACGTTGCAGGTGTCACGCTGGACGATTACGTAGCCCGCATGCGCTCCACGTCGGTTGGTTGGAGCGCGGAAGCCGGCGACGGCGATTCCGGGACACGCAGTAGGCGCTCGCGGCAAGAAGCCAAGGCCGAGCGGCTCGCGATGCACCGGCTCTTGACGATCTTCGCCAAACTCTGCGAAGCCCTTGATGTGGCACACGTAAAAGGCGTGCTGCATCGCGATATCAAGCCCGCTAATGTTCTCGTCGATCAGCATGGCGAACCGCACATACTCGACTTCGATTTAGCCAAGATTCTCGACGGCGGTTTCATGCCGGACGAAGACTTTTCAGCCATGACGGTGTCGGGTGAGTTTTTGGGGTCACTGCGTTGGGCTAGTCCGGAACAGGTGGAACGCAAGCCGTCGGGTATTGATTTACGCACCGATGTCTATTCGCTGGGCGTGGTGTTGTATGAGATGCTCACAGGTCAGTTTCCGTATCCGGTGGTTGGCACGCGCCGGGAGATTGAAGACAACATCTTGCACGCGACGCCCAAGAAGCCGCACACCATTCGCAAGGCGGTTGATGATGAACTCGAGACGATCGTGCTGAAGTGTTTGGCAAAGGAGCCGGCACGCCGTTACCGCAGCGCCGGTGATCTGGCGCTTGATATTCGCAGTTACCTGAATGGTGATCCGATCTCGGCCAAGCGCGACAGCGGTTGGTACATGCTCAAGAAATTGGCGGTACGTCATAAGGCCGCGTCAACGGTGGCGTTGTCGGTCGTCGTGATTTTGATGAGTTCTTTGACGTATGTCTATTTTGCGTGGCAATATGCACTTGGCGAATCGGTTAAGGCGGAGGCTGCGATCAAACGAGCAAAATCAGAAGCGGCGGACAAACTAGATACTGCTAGTCGGGCCCTTAAAGTTAGAAGTGAGGCCCTTGCCGCTCGTCGCGAGATGCGTTTCCTATGGTTCTTGTCCGAATTTAGGGCCGGAAATATGGAACGAGCGCTGCTAGCGGCCAGCGAGTTTAAGGCCAAAGGCCCCAAGGCAGAGGCCGTTGCAACGGCGTTTTTGCTGGGTGAGATTGATGCTGACACACTCAAACAGGTTATGCCGACCGAAGCAGAGCTTCTCAAAACCCTTGTACTCGCGGAATGGCACAGTAACGAAAAACGCTGGAATCAGGCCTCGGAACTGTATAATGCCTGTCGTGTTCTAGACGGGCCGGAGTGGCTCAAACGAGAAGCAGCATCAAGGCGAGCTGAACTCGCTGACAAGACCGAGAACGCCCATGCCGGCGACGAGCAGGGGGCGTGATCATTATGCAACTCACAATTCAGAGACAAGACCATTCTCTCTTTGTCAGTCGCGCATTTACGCTCATCGAGCTATTAGCTGTCATTGCGATCATTAGCCTGCTCATCGCTATTCTGTTGCCGTCGCTCGCGGCGGCCCGGCGCATCGCCGATCGCACGTCATGCCAGACCAACTTAAAGAACCTTGCCGAAGCATGGCACATGTATCTCGATGATAACGAAGATCGTTTTCTGCAAAGCCCGAATCCGACGGACAACGTACAAGTCAACTACGGCGGCAAGCAAGGAGCGATCCCGCCGTTCCGCAAACGCAAGCCGCTCAACCGGTATTTGAATCTCGACCTCGAACTCGATGATGCGCCGGCGTACTCCTGTAAGCAGGATGAAGGCGCTGTTACCGTAAGTGGTAAGCACTACGACTTCTTCGGAACCAGCTATTCACCCAACCTGATGTTGATCGGCACCATGCCTTTGCAGATTACCGGCAGCGATCCCTGTGCTGATGTCCTGCAGCAAGCGAATGAAAAGCTGCCGGGCCTTAAGCGCACGCAGTGTGCCGATCCGGGACGGCTGGTGCTGATCGGTGACTATGGCTGGGTGTATGACTGGAACGTCAATGATCCGATCAATGTTGCCTGGCGGCATGGCGAAGACTGGAAACACAACGTGGCATTCCTCGATGGGCATGTTGCGTTTCAGAAGTTTGATAAGGGCAGGCACACGAGTTCTGAGTATCTCGTGATGCCTTTGAGAAACCTGCAAACGGCCTGTGCGGAATGCCAGGCTCAATAGATAAGATGGGGGTTGAGTTGATATGGTAATTGGAAAAAAGCGATGCTTGTTGATTACGTTGGTTTGTGCGGGGTTGGTATCTGCGCCGAATGTCCATGCCGATGGCGACTTTCAGGCAGTCAATTGGTCAAAACGCTGGCGCAGTACGTCAAACTTCATCCTGAATCCAACTAAAACAGAAGCACTCGACCCGAATGGTGACCGTTGGAGCCTTGCTACAGGTGCGTTTCTGGGTGATTTTGAAAGAGCCTTCTCAGGATTTTACACGCCGTATGCGTTTTCACCAGATGGAACAGAAGTCGCATTGGCCCAAGGCGACGACGTTGTAAGAGTATTTTCTTATCCCAACGGTGTCTTGCGTCGCGCATTTTTCAATATCGATCAGATTGTCCGTCAAGTCATCTACACGCCGGATGGGCAACGGCTATTTGTACGATATTCCGGCACTGACATCATGTATAACCGATTCTCGCCGACGGTTGATTTCGCGGTAACAGAAAATCTTGGTCCGATGGCGTTTTCGATCGACGGAACAGAATTTGCCTCCGATTTTTCAACATCACTTCGAAGATATGACGCGTCCGATGGCTCTTTAATTGAAACCATTAATACGCCAGTCTCCGGTGTTTTGTGGCAATCGAATGATATTGCGTATTTGTCAAACGGAGACATTCTATCTGTTGCAACAGAATCTTTCTTCGATGGCAAGTTTGAGGTGGTGTATCCTATCATAAAGTATTTCGATATCGGGCCATCTTCAACCCTAACCTGGTCAGACGCTGCCATTTCTATGTTTGGCGACGACGGTTATATCTCGATAAATCCGAGCGAGACAACATATTTGGTATCAGGCAATAAAGGTTCGGCTACTTTTTTTGAAGGGCCAAATGATTTCTATACCGTAAGTGGTGTGCAAAGCTCGCAAGCCATTTGGGTTTCCGATTCGACCGTTGCAACTCCAAGAAGGGTTTATGGTACGGATGGGTCTGTTCTCGTCGAATTTCCCGTAACGAATTACCTATTGGCAACGGGTGGGGAGATTCTGATGATAAGGAAGGACTCTTTGATCTCTACTACCGGCTTTGTCCTCGATCTTGAGTCGGGGATAGAAGTAACCGAAGTCCCTCTTCAAAACGGCGGAGGAATCGCGATAGATGAAACAGGTTCACTATATGCAATATCTTCGTCGGATGGCAATATTGAAATCCGCCGCACGAGCGACGGAGGAATTGAACAGACTTTGGTGGGCCATTCGCAACGTGCAAGTGTATTGCGTTTTCTTGGCGGCCAACAAAAGTTAATCAGCGGCAGTTTTGATGATTCTGTACGAATTTGGGATTTGGCGACCGGAGACGACGTTGTCTTTCCGTCATTACATTCCGCCAACATTCGTCACCTCGATGTCAGTGAAGACCTTTCACGGGCCGTTTCGGCGTCGCAGGATGGCGTTATTAATGTTTGGGATATCGGCGACCTTGAGAATATTCAGGTCATTCAAACGCTGAACGTTCCCAGTGTTGATCAGGTGTTAATGACACCGGATGGGGCGTCGGTAATAACTGAAGTCAATTCTGGCGGAGTTTCACGTTGGAACGTTGCAACCGGATTGTCTGAGTACACCATACTTGCCGGCGCTGGCTCGCGAAGCATTGACTTAAGTGCTGATGGCAGCATCCTTCTTACAGAAGAGGGGAATCGAGTTGCGTTCAGACGCCCTTCGGACGGTGTTGTCGTTAATGAGATTTCTGGCACGATCGGTGGTGATGGAACGCCGAATTTTTACGATCGAGCTCTCTTTACCAATGATGGCTCAATTGTAAGGCGGACGCCGCGGGCATTGATGAGTCTCGATTTTCCACATGTATTTGTAAATCCGTTGGCCTCTCCTGGTGGCGATGGCTGCACCTGGGCGACGGCGTTTGATTCCGTGGAAGCGGCGCTGAGTCACCTCACGTCCAACAACAAGGTAGCGGACATTTGGTTAACCGCTGGCACGTATATGCCGGTGACATTGACGGATCCAGAGGATCCGCGCTCGGCGACATATGTGATTCCCGATGGCGTACGATTGGTTGGTGGATTCGCCGGTACAGAGACGCAATTGTCCGAACGCGACCCGGTCGCGAATCCGACACTGCTAACGCAAAATCCGATGTCGAGCCGAACGCTACTGTCGCCGGTCGGTAAGGCGACGCTGGATGGCCTGACGATTGTGCGCGGTTCGAACCCACCGTTGGCGACGGAAGAGTTTCGGCTGGTGAATGATGGCCGACTCACCTTCCGCAATTGCCGCATTCAGACCGATGCTGATGGCTTCATCGGCTTGGACCCTGATCCGAGCGACCTGGCGAATATCACGCTGGAGTCGACACCGATCGAGATCGTGGTGGAGGCAGACGTCTTTTGTGGGAAAGCCGGTGAACTACTGGAACTGCGTACGCCCGATGTGCTCTGTGGTACCGCATTTAATCCTGATTGCCTGTCGGGTTTGATCGATGCCGCAGGTGCGCCGGTGTTCGCCGGTACACCGGAAGTGCGCTGGATCATTGACAAGTTGGAGGTGAAGAGCGGGACAACGTTGAACCTGACCAACCGTCCGAACTTTGACTTCAGAGGTGTCGGTGACACGATTCCGGAGTGTCTCTACGTTCGTGAGTTGATTATCGAATCCGGAGCGCGAATCAATACGGGGCTGTTGACCGTTTACTACGAAACGTTGACGCAGACGGGGAATGTGTCAAACGTGCCGCTGCTGGGCTTTTCATTGATCAATATTGACATGGAATGCCAGGAAGAATTTGACGCACGGGTGTCTCCGCGATTGCGTGATGACAATGACACACAACCGGTGGACCCTCCCTTTTTGGAAGGATCGATTCAGCGCACCAATGGAGCGCTAGCGAGCGATCCGAGTCGTTTCTACATGGAGATGAAAACTCAGGATGATGCCAACGGCTCGGACTCGGCATCGACGATATCTGCCAAGGCCACGTTCGCGCGTGCCGGCGAAGACGAGATTCTGGTGGCGTTTGAGTACACGTTTTGCGGCAATCCAACAGATGAGTTGGTGGTGTATCTGAGCGATGCACCGGAGGTGGGGCAGAACCTGGTGGAGATTGCTAGGATCACGCCTCCTGCGAGCGGTCCGGGATCGATCGGTAGCGATCAGTTCGCGACATTTTCGGGGTTGTTCCCCCGAGGAAGCTTGAACTTCCGAAGAGGGACGTACGTGGAACTGGAGTTGGTGGGGCAGGATGCCTGTGTGCTGATTGATGAGTGGGATCCACTGGCCTGTGGTTCACCGGAGTGCGGTGATTATGACCTGAGCTACTTCATCTCCAATGTGGATGTGCTGTATGGGCTAACGGCCTTGGGCAGTGAAGTGGGTGATAGCAACTCGTGTTTGGACAAAGTGAACCGCGACAACTACGTGGATGTGAATGACGTGCTGCTGTCGGATGCCTTGTACGGCTACGGCGTATCGCAGGGCCTGTGCGTGGGCGGCGCGGGTTCGAGCAGCTTTGCAGCGATGACCAGTGGTGTGGTAACACCCGAAGATCAGTTGATCATCGCGGGTAAACCCAACGCGGGCGGTGATCTGGAGGATCAGCTGTATCCGGTGGATGCGGCAACGTCCGTATCAGGCCTGAACATCGCCCCCCCGGTGGCGGCGGGTGATCCGTTCTACGGCCAGCGTGGTCATGGAAGACTGGTGAAGGATGGAACCGGTGAGTTGTACCAGTTACATAGCGTGGCGGGCCTGGTGCGTTTGAGCGATGGCCAGGTAATGGTGGCACCCGGTGAGCAGTCCTTTAATGGCAATACGGTGCGACTGGGGATGCCATCCACGGGGGGTGGTCTGCCCATCTTCGATGCGGCGTTTGACCCCAATGATCCGACGACGGTGTACGTGGTACCGGCACGGGTGATTCCCGGTGGCGATGAAGATGCTGCTTACTATGTCGCAGCACAACTGAGCCTGACGGAGAACGCGGGAGTAGTCACGTGGACCGTCCAAGAGACCTACGGATTCAATCCGCAGGCGGATCCCAACAACAACACGCAACCGCCACAGTTCTCACAGACCAATGTGCAGTACCTGCGTGAGATCGAGACGGACAGTGACGGCAATGTGTATGTGACCTGCGCCCGCGCGGATAACCAGAACGACTGGCTGCTTATCTACAATGCCGCCATGGGTACGGCCAGCGAACAGCGGATTCGATTGAGTGACCTGCCGGTACCGCTACGCGGTCCGGCGGCGCTGCATGTAAGCGACGACGGCAGCAAGTTGTACCTGGGTACATCACTGGATGACGGCGATCCCGCCACGACGACGGTGCAGGAATTTACTCTGGGTGGCACTTCCGGTGCGATCACAGTGACGCCCAGTCGTGTGATCGAGATCGGCAACATGCGTTTTGCGACGTCGATTACGGAAGACACGAATGGAACTGTGTACGTCGTCGGTTACACCGCACCGGTCCAGGATCCGTTCTCGATCTTCTTCTTCGACACCGACGGCCTGTTCACGACACCGACGCTGGCGACACTACCACCAGCCGGTACCAACACCACGGCAACAACGATCACTGGCGCGGATGCGGCATTACCGCTGTCGGCGGTGTTTAGCAGTAGTAACACAACAAGCTGCTTGCCGGGCGACTTGGATAATTCAGGAGACGTAAACACCGGTGACATCGCTTCCTTTGTGGGTGTGCTGCTCAACGGGACCATCGATCCCGACCAGGCCTGTCGGGCGGATGTCAATCAGGATGGCACCAGTGACGGTCGCGATGTGGCCACGCTGGTGGACCTGATCACTGCTCCGTAGCAGCAACGAAAAAAAGTCAAAAACCTGCGTGACTGCTCATCACCATCTTCGCTGAGTCAGTGCCGCCAATAGGGGCGGCACCAGCAAATTGGGAGATGGTGATGAATAAGTACTTCAACTGCTTCAAGAGGTTCCTGGCGGCCTTCGCTTGCGCAGCGCCCTTCATTGCCGCAAATCCTGCATTCGCAGAGAAGCACACCTTTACTATCACTCCAAGCCAGCAGGTTGCCGAGTCTGGTAACGAAACATCCCTGATCGATGTCGATCGGCGGATCTCACAGATGGAGCAGACCGCTCAGCTGGCGCGGCAAATGATTGAAAAGGGCATGGCTGAGGAGGTCGCTGCAGCCTTCGACTTCGAGGCGATCAAGGAAGAGTATCACGAGTTGTCTGAGCGCTTGACGGAGTTGGAAGAACTGCTGGCTTCGCAGGATACCGGCAAGGCAATCGTGGAGCCGAGTGCCGAGTCCTTTGCGGCAATGGTCGCTAATAACTTCAAGCGGCTCGAAGCTCTGGCGGTGGAAATCGAACGACTCGAGTGTGTGATCGAGCAGCGAAAACCGCAACGCACTCCGTCAGATAGTATGCTCTGGGACCGCTATTTCGAATTCACGGCTGACGTGGATACGGCGAAAGACACAACTAGCGTGTATTCCTACCAAACGTTTGAACTGGCTGCCATCCTGGGTGTTTTCGAAGATGCAGTGGAGAACGGAAACCGAGTGTATGTAAACATCGACTACGTGGCGCAAGCGCTTACCAGTCTTGAAGTCGCACTCGATGACGAAATCGCCGCCAATGCTGAGCTATTCGGTCAAGGAAAGCGATTGACGTACGAGGGGGAACGAGCAGGAATCGAGCGTCTCGTAAATGCTACCGGTCGGGCCATGAATGAACTGCAGGATGCGATGGCTACAAATCGTCACAACGCCGGGAAAGTTGATGCACTATTCGCTCATCTGGATATCTTGGAAATGAGCGACTGGGCGATATCGCAGGAATAACGATCCATAACATTTAATCACCTATACTCCTGAGTACGTCCCTATCAACTAGGGGCGTGCTTTTTTTCATCGTCGACGATTACAGCTGTTTTTTTGACGAGTAGGTAACCTCTGACCGAGGTCGGATTCGCGTTAGCATCGGCCAAAGGAGCGAAAGAACGCTCCAGCACGCATCCGAAGTTAGGCCAGTTCTGAAGAGATAATTCGGATAATCAACCCGCGAGATTGTTCAGATAGGCTGTACCAACTCGTAATCACTGTTTCTAGGTCCGGATCAAATTCGCATTGTCCCGCACACGGTCGCGTCTATTCAGGTGCAGGTTTAGGTGGCGGGACAGGATTAACAAGATCTCGCGGACGAATCAGAATCTGTACAAGCGATAATCGGGGCTGTTCGATTAGGGTATCTGTCGGCCTCAATCTTGGATCCGTGAGCGATTGTTTTGAGATCTTCTTTCAAGACTCGAATCACGATCGCAGGCAGATTTGTTACCGTCAGAACACCCAATTCCATGAGTCCGTAATTGAATTACTCCTTCGAATAAGCGTCTACAATTCCTAGGATTGTTGTACGAACAAAAGGTGGCAATCCGTGCCATGTTCGGACAATACGCGTCAATTCGTCACAACCGTTCGGTGTCGATATCGGTGATCCATCAATTTGCCGATCTCGTAAGTAATTGGTACCTAAACTATTTACGGAATCGCATTGATAGGTTGAGGGCCTAGTGAGGGTAATACCTCGTGCAGGTTCGACCCCTGTCCCGGGCAGTTCACTTTCCTTTGCTGCCACTAGCGGCAAATTGCAGGTCACGCGTTCGTCGCGATCGGCATCGCCCGCAAGATGGCACCCAGCAGAACGATCAATCCAATCAACAGAATGTTGACCTTGAGCCAGAGAGCCGACTTTGCTCGGATTTTCTGCATGCCCTTGCTGCGCCCGGCGAGAGCGCTGGACAGGAAGAACACGCCGAAGGCAAGCATAATCTTGATGCCCATTAGCATGTGATAGATGCCTTGCCCCTCGCCCTGATGTTGATGACGCGTAACGGCAAGGTAGTTGTAGAAGCCCGACGCGATTAGGCCGAGGATCGACAACATCACGACGATCGTGAAGGACTTTCGCACCTTCGCGAGGAATGTCGCTCGAGTTGCTTCGTCTAACTGAATTGCCGCCGGATGCAGGGCGACGAGCATGAACAAGCCGCCACCACCAGCCGCGATTGCAGCGAAGATGTGTACCCAGCGAACGGCAACGAGGCCAAAGTTGATATCACCCATGATTTGCGGCTTTCACTTTCTCAAAAATTAATGCCCCACGCTTGGATTGGGCGGGACATCCGATGCATGGTTGACCCTGCCCCACTGGGGCTGGGGGACATTGTCGTTCGCGCGACTACCCGATCTCTCCGCCGTACACCTTCAACTCTTCGCGGAAGTCGCGCAACTGAATGCCGAATGTTTCTTCCACCGGCTTCGGGTCGCAGACCGAATCTTCTTGCGACATCTGCACTTGGCCCACGTTGAATCGCAACTGTTTTGGTAGCACCGGCAGCTTCATCACCGTGCGTGCCAATAGTTTCGCAACCGGTACAGGCGTGCTCACCATCGGCTTCCACGCCTTCGCGCAGGGGATCAATTCTTTCGCCGTGCTATAGAGCCGCTTCCAAGAATACGGCTCCGGCCCACCCAGATCGTATGCCTGTCCGATCGTTTCCGGCTCGCTCAGCGCGGCGACAAAACAATGCGCGACATCTCGCACCGACACGGGTTGCAACTTGTTTTCGCCATCACCGAAGTATGGAATCACCGGGAAGGGCGACGGCAGGAACCCAAACGCCGGCACCGTCGCATCGCAGACGAATGTCTTCATCATCTGCATGAATTCGCCGTCGGGTCCGTGAATGATGCTGGGTCGAAATATCGTGTAGTCGAGATTCGTATCACGCAGATACGTTTCCGCCGCCCACTTGGTTTTATGATATTCGCTGACGGCGTTTGCCCGTGTGCCAAGGGCCGACATGTGCACGTACCGCTTCACACCCGCCTTAACCGTCGCATCGATCACGCGTTTGGCACCTTGAAAATGCACACGCTCAAACGTCTGACCGTTGACGGCGTCTTCGACGATAATGCCGACCAAATGAATCACGGCCTCGGCACCACTAATGCCTTTGGCGAGTGCCTCGTCGTCAAACATATCGCCAGGCACCAGTTCGTAGCGATCCGGCGGCAGTTCCGGGAACACGCTGCGGAATTTGCTGACGTCGCGAATCAGGCAGACCGGCTTGTGCCCGCGCGCGACCAGCTCGCGCACGACGTAGCGACCGACGAAGCCGGTACCGCCGGTCACGAAAACTCGGGTGAGAAAGTTGCCTTCGGTGTTGGAGGCGAATGAGTCGGTAGGGGCCGGATTGGTGCTGTCGCTGGCGTCGGACATATCCGAAGCTCTCCTCGTGAGAAATTTGGGCCGCTAACAGGCGGCGCGATTGGACATTTTCACCGCGCGGCGGATGATAGTCCCCGTTGGAAAAATGGTCCACACGCGATGTCGGTTTCCGGCGTCGCACACGCAGTCAATCGCTCGGAGAACCTTCGCGATGCAAGTTCGATTTACCTGCCCGGCGTGCAACGAATCACACGTGCTCGACATGCCCGAAACCATTATTCACATGACCTGTTCGCGTACGGGTAAGACGATGGAATTAAGGCTCGTCGGTGGTGGCGAAGTTAAGGCTAAGGTCGTCGGCGAAGAGACGGAAGCGGAAACGGCGTAACGTGCATTGCGGCGGAATGACGAGCCGAATGGCGTATTGCACGGGACAAGATTCTGAGCCGCCGCGTCCACGCGGCGACGAATCAAGTGCTCCAACAAAGTTTGGCACTCGAAGTCGCGGCGTTTCGCAAATTAACAATGCTGCACTCCACCAGAAGTCGCTCGTTGCCTCTCCGCGTATTCGTTTCTCCCGTCGATTCAAACATCTTCAACAGCGCGACCGCGCCGCTTTCTTCTCGGCTCATTTTACAAGCTTCGTCATCATGCCGCTGAGTCGCTGCAAGCTGCCGGGGCCGAGTTTGACCATCAGATCGACGATGGTGCCGAAGGCATCGAGAAACTTGTGCATCTCGTCGAGACGTTGCTTGTAAACTTGCACGTCTTCCGCGTCGGCATCCGCAGCCTTAGGTTTAATGTCGTTTACCATTGCCTTGCAGTGCTCGATCGTTTCGACAATCGGCTCCACCTCACGGCGGCGACGCTGACGCACAATCGTTTCAAACATCTCCCACACGTCGGTACGGCAAACGAAATATTCCTTTCGGTCGCCGCGCAGGTGAATGCGTTCGATGAGCCCCCAGTCGACGAGTGATCGCAGGTTCATCGACGCATTGCCGCGCGAGATCATCAGCTTGGCCATCACGTCGTCCGTGCAGATCGGCTCGGTCGAGACAAACAGCAAGGCGTGAATCTCGGCCATCGTACGGTTGATCCCCCAATAGCCGCCCATCTCGCCCCAGCGGCGGATGAATTGAGCCTTGGATTGTTCGAGTGGCGTGGGTAAGGCCGGAATGTCGGCGGAGGGCGTCTTATCAACCATGTTGCGGTCTCCTTTTCAAAGGCGGTGCAACTGTTTCTTTCAATAATCTCTGAAAGGAATATAGCAGCGAGCGCTAGAAAGCGTGAAAGGTTTTCATAAATATTGAAAGAAGTGAAGGGATGGCGACGAGCCTATTGGAGTGTTTGTTCAGCAGAACGGCTGAACGGCAGAGCCGCGGCCTGTGGCCGCATAATGGCGACCGCGGACAAAGCGTCGCCAAGCCACGCGAGTCAAGGTCGCGAAGAAAACGTCAGAGCTGCGGCCTGTGGCCGCATGTAGATCACGCGCCGATTCCCATTCCCATGCGAATTAATACAATGAATCGGAATTTATGAAATTTCCACTCGCTTACCACATCACGTTCGGCACTTACGGCACGCGCTTGCATGGTGATCCGCGCGGAACTGTCGAGCGTCATTACAACCAATTTGGCACGCCGTTTGTCGAAACCGATCCGCTGAGGCAAAGGTTCGAACGCGATTCGATGGTCGCCACGCCCGTTGTTTTGATCGATACTCAACGTGAGTTTATCGAAGCGACGATGCTGGCGATTTGTAAGCGTGGCGGATGGGAATACCACATCTGCGCCGCCCAACCCGATCACGTGCATGTGCTGCTTTCATCTGATCGCGCGGGGAAGGATTTCGCAAATGGTTGAAGACATGGCTGGGGCAAGAATTGACGGCTCGCTGGCCCGATGAGTTTCGACCACGATGGTGGGCCGTTGGTGGTAGCATTAAGCACGTTTGGAAGAAGCCGTATCTCCGCACGGCGTATTCTTATATTGAGCGGCAGCGTGCGACGAAACGATGAATCGTCGCTTGGTAATCTGGCTTGCGCGAGGAATTCATGCGGCCACAGGCCGCGGCTCTGAAGTGTTGCACGCAACACTGTTTTTTTGTCGAACATCGCATGCGTCAATTAAATGTTGCTTCTCTGACTTTTCATTCCTCAACGATCACCTCAAACCCTCTTCGCATCGGCGGTAACTCCGCTTCCAACACGCCCTTAATACGCGGCCAGAGCCGCAGGGCTTCGGCGATCATCCATAGTTGTAAAATGAGAATAACGATGGCCGTGGCGACGAGGTGCCATTGACCTTTCGCGATCCAGCCGCCGCTCTCATTACCGAGGCCGAGTTCGTAAGCCATCGCCCACAGCGGCACGCCCAACATCAATATCGCCGGGCCGATGATGAACCATGTCGGCAACTTGCGACGCGCGAGGTAGAACGCGATGACCATAAATGCCAAGCCCGCGAGCAATTGATTCGTTGCGCCGAAGACGGGCCAGAGCGTTAAGCCGCCTTTGCCCATGCCCGTTGCCCATGTCATGCCCGGCGGCGGCACGGCGGCCACGATGGCGGCAGTGACCAACGCAAACGCCGTCGCGCCGTGCTTGGTGGTCAACGGTTGCACGCGCACCGTCGTCGCGAGTTCTTGTATCACATAACGCTGCAAACGCGTGGCGGTATCCAGCGTAGTGGCGGCAAACGATGCGACGAGCACGGCCATGATGGCAATGGCCACGGGCCGCGGTATGCCCAGCGCCGCGACGAAGTTTCCCGCACCATCGACGAAGGCACCGACCTTGGGGGCAAGGCCGCTGCTGGCGGACCAGGAGTGGTAGCGTGTTTGCCAAGCTGGGAAGCCGTAGAACTTAGCAGCCGGTCTATTAGATAAGAATTCGACCGCACCACCGCTTAGGTCATGTTTTACGTTTTCAACTTTCCCTTGATAGAACAACCAATGATCGCCAATGAAATATGTCAACGTTCCACGGTAGTCTTTATCAACATAAACTTTTTTTACTTCGCCATTAGCGTCTTTGAATGAGCCAAACTCGTATCTGTCGAAATCAGCCAGCGACGAAACTGCATTGAATTTGCCCGCGTTTGCTACCGATCCCAACCCCAGCCCCGCACAACAGGCCAAGATCACCAACACCGCCAGAAACCCTTCCGTCAGCATCGAACCGTATCCAACAAACTGCGCGTCGGTTTCGCAGGCGATTTGTTTGCTGCTGGTGCCACTGCTGACGAGGCAGTGAAAACCGCTGATCGCGCCGCAGGCGATGGTGACGAACAGGAACGGCATGATGGGCGGCGCGCCGGCGGGATGGGTTTGTACAGCCGGCGCGACAATGGGGGCACCGCCCTCGTGGAAGAATGTCGCCGCGCCGATGCCGAAGACGATCAACGCCAAACATAGCACCAATTGATGGCTATTGATGTAATCGCGCGGCTGCAACAAACGCCAGACCGGCATGGTCGAAGCGATGTAGCAATAGACGAACAGAATCAGCGTCCACATGACCACGGGCGAGATCGTAAACGTGTTACCGGCGAGCGAGAGATCGAAGGGTTGCAAGGCCAATTGAATGGCCGGAACGTACACGGCCAACACGATCGCGGCCATCATCAACAACAGCGCAATGACAGCGGGGGCGTGCGGTGACTTACCCTCGCGATAGACCAGCCAGCCCATGATCAATGCCAGCGGGATTTCCAACCACACGCTCAACACAGCCGCCGGGTAGAGTGCGAAGATTGACGCAATCACCAAGCCGAAGATCGCCAAGACGATCGTTAGCGCCAAGAACAGAATCAACAAAAAGAGAATCTTCACACGCGGGTTAATCAGGCGACCGGCAACTTCACCGATCGTTTGCCCGCGATTGCGCATTGAGACGACCAACGCGCCGAAGTCATGCACCGCCCCGATGAAAATGCTGCCGACCAAGACCCATATCAGCGCCGGCACCCATCCCCAAATCACGGCCAACGCCGGCCCTACGATCGGCCCGGTCCCGGCGATACTGGTGAAGTGATGGCCGAAGATGATTTCTTTCTTCGTCGGCACATAGTCGTGCCCATCGGCCAGCTCACGTGACGGCACGGTCGCGTTCGCATCGAGTTTAAATAACTTGCGCGATAGCCAACGACCGTAGGTGTGATAGGCGACGAGATACAGCCCGAGCGTGCCAAGCGCGATGAGAAGGGTGTCCATACTGATTTATCTTAAGGCAAACTCTGCCACGAAAAAATTCCATGGGACATGTCTAGCTCGCGGACGAGCTAGATCAGAGCCGCGCCCGTCAGGAAGCGGTCACGGTGGCCACGCATAGGAAGCGCCGGTAACAGACATGTTTGGATGAGACAAAAATTACGGGCCATCTTATTTGGTTCGTAACTTGACACTGCGAATTGTAATCGTACGGCGAACTGTTCGGATTGTATTCCGAATGCCGACTCGCGCTGCTGAGCATCCCGCGACTTCCAGAGTGGACCGCTTCCTGACGGGCGCGGCTCGGATTAATGGTACTGCTTTCCGTTCCCCCAAACTCATGAATCACTCAATTTTTCAAGCGTAGACTTTTCGTTATCATTGCATCGCGGAGACAAAAAAACACTCCAATCGAGGTGCACGCATGGCGTCCCCATCTCCCAAATTCATCGCTGAACTCAATCACGTATGCGAACTCGGCTTATTCGGCGCCGCCGATCTGGATTGGTGGCGCAACGAACTGGCCGACCAGCCGGTTGAGCCGGTCGAGGTCGACGGCTTTGCCCAACTGTTGATCACTGGGCTTGCCGCAAAATGGGGATTTTCCAAATTTCTCGATATCTCGGTGATGATCACGGCACGCAGCACGTTTGGTGAAAAGCAAGAGGGCCTCTTCATCCTGAGCGCGTTTAACGCGTCGCGCTTCATCTGCTTCTTTGAAGACAAGTGGTTCGGGCTACCGTATGGCTTTCGCAAAGAGATTACGATGGATCTAAAACCGAATTGGACGTATCGAATGGGCAGCGCAAGTACCCCGGCCTTGCACGTTGGTTGGTCCGAGCGCGAACCCGAGTCCTGCGAGTCCTTCGACGGCATCTTTCCACTGTTCCTGCCGCGACGCCGTCCAACCGACGCGATCAAGTGGCTGCAGGTGCGAATATGGGGTGAGACGGTGTTTTCGCCGTTTGATAGCTTCATTGATCGTTGCGATTTCGATCGAGCCGATGGCGTGCCAATATTGACGAAGCTAAGTGAATCGCGCTTTCGCCCCATGCGCTGGCACATGCGCGCAGACGGCAACCACGCGCGGACGAAGACGTATAAAGTTCGCTCTTGAGATTCTCTATCTTGCTGAGTGACGTGTATCGATGAATCTGAGCCGCCGCGTGAATTTCGTGCATAATAATGTTGTTACGGGCGCGGTTCTGTTTGGCGTAACACAGCTTGAGGCAATCACGCGAAACACATTCGATTACACCTTTATTTAGCAGCACCCTTCCGGCCCGCAACACGATTCCGCTTCCGTCGTGGCGTTGTATTCCATGCCCTTGGTTTCGCGCGGATTGCGGACGGCCGTGCGGCGACAGTCGAACTCCTTGGCGTTAGTCGCGTCCACTGCTTCGCGCGGCTCGATGAATGCGAACTGCTCGGCGTATGGACCGGTTCGAAGTAAGTCGAAGGTCTTCTTGCAAACGGCAATGCGCACGCCGCGCGGGTAACGATGGTTGTCGTCGTCCGTTACTGCCGAGAAGGGACCCTTATACATCACCGCTTGATTGTGTTCGAAGCAGGGGCCTTGCTTGCCCTTGTACGCGCGCACGGTCATCGAGCGGAACTCGATGCCTTCGACCGTCTGCCACGGTTGCGATTCGAAATTCAAGACTTCGACACCGTGGAAACCGGCGTCTTCAAAGGCTTTCAAGAATAGGTCTTCGCGATACGCGCCGCTGATACAACCGCTCCAAAGATTCTCGTCGCGCTGCATGTGGTCGGGCACATCTTCGTCGCTCACGACGTCGCTGATAACGGCGCGACCGCCGCGCTTGAGTACGCGAAACATTTCTCGAAAGAGCTGTGCCTTGTCGGCGGGCTTCACCAAATTCAACACGCAGTTGGAAACAATCAGATCGACACTGTCGGACGCGACCACCGGTTCGGCGTCCATCTGTTTTTCGCACCAGGCGTCGTAAGCCGCCATGTCGTCGACGGTTTTGACCGGTTGCTCGGCCAGCCATGCGGCGGCCTTATCGAGGTCGAGTTTGAGATCTTGTATACGCGCCTTGCGGAAGGAGACGTTGTCGTAGCCGATTTTGCCGGCGATTTCGGACTGATACTTTCTTGCCAGCCCGAGCATGTCGTCGTTCATGTCGATGCCGATAACCTGCCCCTTGGCCCCGATGCGCTGTGAAATGATGTAGCAGGCCTTGCCGCCGCCCGAGCCCAGATCGAGCACCACGTCGCCGCTCGCCGCCCATTGGGTCGGGTCGCCGCAGCCGTAGTCTTTTTCGATGATTTCCTGCGGGATGACGTCGAGAAATCGCGGGTCATAGGTGGATGACGGGCAGCATAGGCCTTCTTCGACCTGCTTGGCGCCGCCCGAATAGCGGCTCTTAACGGCCTGTTCCACGTCCATCTGCGTCTGAATCGCCATATGCTGGGCACTCCTCGGCGTTGTTAGCGGGGCAAATTGCGTAATCGCTGCAATATAGCCGACTGCCAGGTCGTCAACTACGGTTTAATGCGGTAGGGCCGCTGATTTTCGACCGAAGCGCGGCTGATGAGATGTATTCTGTAATATGCCGAAATCCATGCGTGGCGGTCGGCCAAATTTGCGGCCGAGTTTGTGAATATAGGCCTTGCCGACCCTCAGAAATGGGGTATAGTTAAGGGTTTACGCCTGTTCTGCGCTCGCGTGGTTCCGGCGTGGATTTCAGGAAAAGGCCGCGCCGCAGCGAGGCGGCGTGACGATACGCGAGATTGAATTCGGTAGGAAATTCGCTATGGCAGTCAAGATGCGTCTGGTGCGACTTGGTCGTCGCAATCGCTCCTTCTTTCGTTTGCGCGTTGGTGATGAGCGCTTCGCGCCCACGGGCCGCTTCATCGAAGAAGTCGGCTACGTAAACCCGCACGAAAAGGATCGCAGCAAAGGTGAAGTCATCAATCGCGAACGCTGCGAATATTGGCTGAGCAAAGGCGCGAAGACATCCGAAACGGTCGCCAGCATGCTCAAGCGACACGGCATTGGTGTTTCCGGCGCTGACGCACCGGCCGGCGCTTAAGCGGAAGCGACGCGAATTTAGATGCGCGTCGATTTGATCAGCTTATTCCCGGAGGCGTGCGAGCCATTCTTCCGAAGTAGTATTCTAGGTCGCGCACAAACGGCGGGGTTGGCAAATATTCATTGCCATAACCTGCGGGATTACGCGACCGACAAGCATAAGCGAGTTGACGATCGCCCCTTTGGTGGTGGCCCCGGCATGGTGCTGATGTGCGAGCCGGTGTTCGCGGCGGTCGAAGCGATCGAACAATTAGACGAACGACCGGCGACGCGAATTTTGCTGTCGCCGCAGGGTGAGCGGCTTACGCAGTCGTTGGCGGAGAAGCTTTCGGGGTTGCCGCGGCTGTTGCTGCTGGCTGGCCATTATGAAGGCTTTGACGAACGCATTCGAACGGGCCTGAGCCCGATGGAAGTGTCGCTGGGCGATTTTGTGTTGTCCGGCGGCGAGCCTGCCGCGATGGCTTTGGTCGATACGGTGGTGCGTTTGATCCCCGGCGTGCTGGGGGATGACGAGTCGACGGCGGAAGAGTCTTTCACGCTGCGGCTCGATGATGAGAACATTCGCGGATTGGAATATCCGCATTACACGCGACCGCGAGATTTTCGCGGGATGAGCGTGCCAGAGATTTTGATGAGCGGCGACCACGGACGGATCCGCTCATGGCGCAGCGAGCAGGCAAGGCAGCGCACCGAAGCGCGGCGGCCGGATTTGCTGAGCCAGTCAGAACACGAACGACCGCCCGGCGAGCAGCGCTCGGCGCGATCTGGAGATGAGACCGATGCAGAATAAGTACATCGCCGCCATTGAAGCGGAAAACATGAAGTCGGAAGTGCCGGAGTTTGAAGTCGGCGATACCGTATCGGTCGGCGTCCGTATTGTTGAAGGTAATAAGGAACGCATTCAGCCGTTCATCGGCGTCGTCATCGCTCGTAGCGGCGGCGGAATGAATTCCAACTTCACCGTGCGGCGCATCGTGAACAACGAAGGTGTCGAACGCGTCTTCCCGCTGCATTCGCCGCGCATTGCGAACGTCGAAGTGCAACGTCACGGTAAGACCCGTCGCGCCAAGCTTTACTACCTGCGCGATCGCGTTGGTAAGTCGCGCCGCCTTCGCGAACGTCGCGTCTTCAAGACGGACAAGCCCAACGCTGCGGCACCGAAGAAGTCGCCGCCGCCGTCACCTGCGGTCGAGCCGGCGGGCGAACCGGCTACGGTATAAGCCGGTTTCGGCAGGATGTCGTTCTGGCGACGGGCCTTGGGAAATCGCGGAGAGCGAGCTGCAGCGCGCTATCTTCGCAAAGCCGGGTGGAAGATCGTCGCGCAGAATTTCCGGTGCCCTGCGGGCGAAATCGATATCATTATCGATAACGGTACGACCTTGGCATTTGTTGAAGTGCGCACTCGGAGTGGCGACTTCGACGGCGATGTTGGCTCGGTGTTTCCGAATTCAAAGCGCCGACAGGTCGAGCAAGTTGCGCGCGTTTGGCTATCCGGTCATCCAAATCTGCCGCGGGCCTTTCGATTTGACGCGGTCTTGATTCACGATCAGGAAGGTCGGACACAAGTCCAGCATATTGAAGAGGCGTTCCGACCTCAGCGATTAAAATAAGGGCGGCGTCTCGCGAACTTTCACCAAGCTTTCGCGCTCGCAGCCGTCGATCAAATCAAAGACCTTTCCATGACTTGGATCGATTCCCACTGTCATCTCACGTCTGATGCACTTTTCGAACAGGTGGATATCGTGATTGAGCGCGGGTTGGCTGCCGGGATCGAGCGCTTTATTACCATCGCGACCGACCTCGAAGATGCGGCGAAGGCCGAATCTCTCGCCAAAGCGCACGATTGCGTTGAGATTGTGACGGGTATCCATCCGCACGAAGCGGAAAAGGTCAGCGATGGATGGGACGATTCCCTTCTTGAATGGGCCAAACGCGACCACGTGCGCGCCGTCGGTGAGATGGGGCTGGATTATCATTACGATTTTGCCGACCGTGCGACACAGCAGCGCGTTTTTACGCGTCAACTCGAAATTGCCACAGCGGTGAAAAAGCCGATCGTGATTCACTGCCGCGAGGCGTTTGAAGATTGCCTGGCGATTCTGTCGGAATTTCCGGACCTGCGCGGCGTGGTTTTTCACTGCTTTACCGGCACGTTCGCAGAGGCAACCGCCCTTTGGGAGCGCGGATACTGGATATCTTTTACCGGTGTCATTACGTTTAAAAGATCAGATGAGCTTCGCGAGATCGTGAAACAGTGTCATCCCGAGCGCATGATGATCGAGACGGATTCGCCATATCTGTCGCCTGAACCAAAACGCAATATTCGCCCTAACGAACCGGCGCATCTTTGTTATATTGGTGAGTGCGTCGCAAACGTGCGGGGCGAGAGCAATCAGGCCTGTGCCGATCGGCTGAACGAGAACACCCGTCGTTTTTTCGATCTGCCTTAGGGCAACTATCATGCGCGACTTCCAAGGCGACGAGCCGGCTGCCGCAGTGGCGATCGAGCGAAGGCAAGGACGGAAACTGGATACTTTGAACGCCTCAACCGAACCAAAGCTGCGTCTTGCGATCGGGATCGATCTGGGCGGCACCGACATCAAAGCCGGGCTGGTCGACGAAGATGGCAACGTGCTTGCCGTTCGTCGCACGCCGACCGAAAACGGCTCGGGCGTGAACGGCGTCCTGTCGCGGCTCGGGGATTTGGTAAAAGAACTCGAAGCCGACATGCCCGAATCGGGCGAACTGATCGGCGTGGGACTCGGTATTCCCGGTTCGATCGATTTGCATTCCAATCGGGTGCGGACTTGCGCGAATCTCGAAGGTTGGGAAAACCGCGACATCGCTGGGGAACTCGGAACGCTGCTTGGGCGACCGGTGTTGATTGAGAACGATGCCAACCTTGCGGCGTACGCCGAATATCTCCATGGCGCAGGTAAGAATGCCGCGTCGATGATGACGCTCACGCTTGGCACCGGCGTCGGCGGTGGCACGATTTTAAACGGCAAGATTTGGCGCGGCGCGGACGGCACGGCTTCTGAAGTCGGCCATATGATCGTGACGTCCGACGGGCGGCTTTGTGGGTGCGGCCAGCGCGGTTGTTTGGAAACGTACGCGTCGGCATCGTCAATTGCGCGCATTGCCGAAGAGCGGTTGCAATCGGGAACCGAATCGAGCTTGCGTGCCGTGCAGGAATCGGGTGCGAGCATAAATTCGAAAATCGTTGCCGAGCACGCTGCGGCCGGTGATAACGTCGCATTGGATGTCTGGAACGAAGCCTGTCGCCATTTGGCGGAAGCGATCGTCGGCTTGCAACATGTGATCAATCCCAGTCGCATCATATTGGCGGGCGGCATGTCTGCTGCCGGTACGATCTTGCTCGATACGGTTCGGCGCTTCGTCGCCCAACTCATGCCCGGCAAGGTGGGCACACATCCCGACGTGCAACTCGCTCAACTTGGCAACGACGCCGGCTTCTTGGGCGCGGCCTTGCTCGTGTTCAACGAATGCGAAGCCAAGGTTGAGGTCAGCTAGTTGCCCGCGTCAGCGGCGGCCGTCATCTTTGCGAAGTATCCTCTGGCCGGAAAGGTCAAAACACGCCTCATCGGCACGGTCTCTGCCGAAGTCGCGGCACAAATTCATGCGATTTGTTTGCGGCATGTCTTTGCGGTTTGCGAGGGTATCGACAATTTAGATGTGTTTCTGGCAGCGACGCCACCTGAGGCCGATTTCTCCGAGTTTCTATCACCGGGCGTTCAAACCATCGATCAGGGAAGTGGTGATCTGGGTGAACGCTTGTCTGGCGTATCGGCCCGAATACTTGAACGCGGCTATCGATCCGTCGTGCTTTTGGGAAGCGATTGTGCGACGCTGACGCAAAGTGATCTGCAAACGGCGCTGGCAACATTATCACAGGCCGACGTGGTGATTGGCCCGGCGGAAGATGGCGGATACTATTTGCTCGGTACTACGCGATACGATGCGCGTTTGTTCGAACGGATCGAATGGAGCACCGAACGCGTTTGCGATCAGACAGTCGAGCGGGTTCGAGAAGCGGGCATGCATTACGAATTGCTACGCGTGCTGCGTGACTTGGACGATGCCGCAGACTTGCGAGCGTTATTGCAATTCGATGCGGCTGCGGACGATACGATGGTGCGCACGACGCGCGAAAGAATCATGGCATGTGTAACGGAAAGCTGGAATGATGAGTGACGCAACTGCTTTGCCGCCCAGCGATATCTTAATCGTTGACGATAACCTGCAGAATTTGGAATTGCTCGAGGCGTATCTCGAGTCGATGGAGAATATCTCGACGCGGCGCGCGACCGACGGGGAAGCGTGTCTTGCCGCCGTCGATGAAAAGCTGCCCGATTTAATTTTGCTCGACATTATGATGCCGAAGCTCAGCGGCTATGAAGTGTGCAAGAAGCTCCGGGCAAAAGATAAGACGGCCACCATCCCAGTCATCATGGTGACGGCGCTGCACGAAATGGCCGACATGGAACTGGCAACCGAGGTTGGCGCCAACGATTTTCTAACCAAACCGGTCAATCGCATCGACTTGGCCGAACGCGTCACGGCGTTATTGCGTGCGCGGCATTACGCCGGCGACTCGGCCGACAACGCCTGATCATGCTCAAAGTAGCTTACCGTCTCGCGGACGAATCCCACCGACGCATCTGCGTTTTCAATAATGGCTTAACGGCAATTGCATTGCATCACGACGCCGCGCCTTTGGTGGCGGCAAGGGTATACGTGCGCGCGGGTAGCGTTTTCGAAGGCAAGTATCTCGGTAGCGGCATCAGCCATTTGCTCGAGCATCTCGTTACCTGCGACGGTGCCGGCGATCACAACGAAGCGGATTTGCTGCGCATCGCCGATGAGATGGGCGGGCTGATGAATGCATACACGTCTGTCGATCACCTTTGTTATTACGGAACGGCCCCGGTCGAACAGATGGACCGTTTAATGGGCGTGTTGGCCGACTACACGATTCGCCCACACTTATCGACAGCCGTTTTCGAACGCGAACTTGGTGTGGTGCAGCGCGAGTTGGAGCGCGATCGCGACGATCCGGATGTGCAACTCGAAGAAATTGCCGGCGAACTGGCTTATCGCGGTCATCCATTAGCGCAACCCATCATCGGACACAGAAGCTTGCTGACGGCGCTAACGCACGGCGATTTGGTCGATTGGTATCGCCGTACGCACGGAGGTGAGAACACCATCGTCGTGATTGCTGGGGCCGTCGATCCGACCGAGGCGCTGACCTGCATGGCGAAGCACATGTCGGACTTACCGCGCGGCACGCTGCTCGATACGCGGCTACCTGAGCCGTCGCCATTTTTCTATCCACGGTGCGCTACCAAACACATGCAGGTCGAGTCGGTTAGCAGCACCTTGCAATGGCGGACCGTCCGGGAGGGAGCATCGGACGATGTGGCGCTGGATGTGCTGTCTACTATTTTGACGGACGGAGATGACTCACGGCTGACGCGTGCGCTGCGATGGGATGCCGGGCTGGTCTTCGATATTGGCGGCACGCACGATAGTAATTGGCATACGCCCGGCGTGTTTAGTATCTCGACGCAGTTTGATGAAGCAAAGGCTGGCGATGTGAACCCTGTGATCGCGCAACAGATTGCAGCATTACAGAGCAATCCTGTCACAGCCGAAGAAGTTTCGCGGGCAGTGCAGAAACTCAAGCTGTCGGTTCTGTCGTATCGCCAAACGGCGGAAGGGTTGGCAAGTCAGGTCGCTGAGGATTTGCTGGCTCTGCACGATCCGAATTACTCGGAGCGCTATCTTGCGGATTTGGAACGTATCGATGCGGAGATTGTGCAAACCGCGGCGAGTAGATACCTAATCGGTAAGCCCCATGCAGAAGCGCGCATCGTGCCGATGCCGATGCCGACGCGAAAGAGTAGCTCAAAAAAGAAGAAACAAGCAAACGAAACGCCAAATACGTCGTCGCCTTGCTCGATTGCATTGAAAAACGGTCGCGACGTTTGTGTGCGGTCAATCGCAAACCAGCCGTTTATTGCCGTGCACATTGCCTTTGAAGGTGGGCTTTTGCACGAAACGCCGTCCCGTAACGGTTGGTTCAATTTGATGACCCAACTGTGGACGCGCGGCAGTGCGAATTATTCGGCGGATGAGATTTCCGAATCGTTCGCGCGCTGCGGTGCATCGTTAGGTGCCAGCGCGGGTATGAATCAGTTCGGACTGGGCTTTCGGGCGTTGGCCGAAGACGTCAAGCAGTTGCTGCCAATTTGGGCGGATGTCTTGCTGCGACCGACGATGGCGGCGGATGAGCTTGAGAAGATTCGACCGACCGTACTCGATGCGATCGCGCGACAGGATGAATACTGGGGCGCCGAGCTCATGCGCTTTGCGCGACAGTGTCTGTTCGCGACCAGCCCCTATCGCCGGAGCCGGCGCGGCACGACGGAAACAGTAACGGCAGCAACGGCGGAAGACCTGTTGTCGTTGCACGGGGAATTCGTCGGGCGCGACCTCGGCAAGATCGCCGTCGCAGGACGCGTCGATCAAGAGAAACTGGTGCAGCAACTTGACGGGTTGCTGGGTGGTTGGACGTCAACGCCAGGACCGGCGAAACGACCTGCACATGTTGAATCCGTCACACGCGAAGATCAGTTGTTCGTCAAAGCATCTTCCGAAGATCGAGAAGTCGCCGGTGTCTTTATCGGTTTCGATGGAATCGACTTGCACGATTTTAATCGGCGTGCGGCAGTCAACCTTTTTGAAACGATGTTGGCAGGCTACGCGCTGGCCGGCGGCCGCCTGTATCAGCGACTGCGAGGTGGGGCGGACGACCTCGCGTACGAAGTTGCGGGCGTCGGTTTTGCGGGGCTCTTGCCGGGCATGATCGGCTTCAGTGCGGGGTGCCAACCCGAGCGCGTTAACGATGTTTACCACGCGATGCGCGACGAAATCGAACACGTGAGTTCAGGTGCGTTTGACGATAACGAATTGGATCGTGCACGGGCCATGATTCGCATGGGCGAGTTGGACCAGCACCAAACGGCCGCCGATTTGGCCACACGTCTCGCCGTCGATGGGGCGCTCGGCCTAGAAGCTGACGATCTTCATCGCTTCCTCAACGAGGTTGCAACCGTCTCGCCCGAAACGGTTCGCCAGGTGGCCGCGGAGATGCTGACCGGCGCAACGGTATGCATCACGACGCCATCGCCGGATAGCGTTGAATTGGGCGGCAACCTGCAACGAGCGTCGCTCATCCCATAACCGCCAACAGCCGATCTTTAAGGTATGGCGCGCGCAATCGAAACGGGGCCGGCGCTACGGCAGGCGACTGTCGTTAGCGAGCCAACCCAAGTCGATCGAACCAACCGGCATGAGCTGCCGGTCGATACGTCCGTGCGCAATGTCTTCACGGTCGATCTAGAGGACTGGCCGATTGCCGTCTTAGGGCCGCATCACGAGATTTCCGGCCGGGTGGTCGACAATACGAAACAAATTCTGCGAATCCTGCGCTGGCACAGCGTGCGCGCCACGTTTTTCGTTCTTACCAAAGTCGCAGACCGCTATCCCGATTTGATTCGTATGGTGCAAGACGACGGTCACGAGATCGCGTCGCACGGGCACGGTCACGAACTGCTCACGAATATTACGCCCGATCGGTTTGAAGACGACGTGCAGCGCAGCATCGATATTCTGACGATGTTGACGGGCACGCGACCGATCGGCTATCGCGCACCGGCGTTTAGTATTGTCAAAGAAACGCGCTGGGCGGGTGAGATCCTGCAGCGGTTGGGTCTGCGTTACGATTCGAGCGTATTTCCGATTCGACATCCGCGCTACGGCATTGCCGGCGCTCCACGCGAGTTTCATCGCTGGGCGGGTATGCAATTGATCGAAGCGCCGCCAGCAACAGTGCGTGTGGTGGGACGAAGCTTGCCCATTGCCGGCGGAGGTTACTTTCGGCTGTTGCCGGGGCAGTTGGTTCGCACGGCGATTTCGCTAAGCAATCGACGCGGTCAACCGGCCGTGTTGTATATGCATCCGTACGAACTGGATATCGACGGCATTCAAGAACATCGCTGGGATGGTCTTCGCTTTTCGCCCTGGCGCGGCATGACGCAAGGGATGTTCCGTAAACGCATCGAAGCGCGACTGCATCGGTTGCTCGAGTCGTTTCAGTTTGAAACGCTGGCGGAGGCGGTTACGCGTTGGGAATCGCGGTAGCGTTTCGATGTGATTGCCTAGACGGCTACGGTCGGTGCCATTCCTGACAATTTTGGCACAACAGTAAGCTCGAAAACTCGCCGATGCGCGTATTGCCGAGCGCGTTCGATTGCCACCATTTTTCAATGTCTGCATTTCGCAAGTTGCCCAGTTCCTGCTTACCAGCGAAATCCTGATCGCACGTCGTTACGGTTCCATCTGCTAGTATCATCAATCGCGTACGCGTGCGGCGGCAGCCGGTGCAATTTCCGGGGGCGGTGGAAAATCGGACGGCGCGGTCCGGATGCCAATTGCCGCCGTAGTCGCTGATGCCCCGCAATGCGTACATGCCAAACGCGCGTTGCCAGCGATCGACGAACGGCTCCACGTCATCGAGGGTTTCGGCACACTTCACCATCGATGGCACGATCAACGGACGTACCGATTGCAAATCGCGCCGTCGTTGCATGAGTCGCTCCATCGTCGATACGACTGTTTCGAAACCATCGCGACCGTGCATGCGTTGGTACGTTTCCGGCGTTGCAGCATCGAGCGTGATTTCGATGACATCGACTGGAGTTTCAAACAATGCGGTTTCAACAGCACCGGGGATTGCGAGCCCATTACTGCGGATGCCAATCGCTAGCGCACCGGCATCGCGCAGTTGTCGGCAGATGTCGGCAAAGTGAGGATGCAGCGTTGGCTCGCCGAAACCGCCGAGCATGACGCGAACATCGTCGTAGCGTCGGCAGATTGAAAGGACGCTTTCTAATGCGGAAACGGGGAATGGGCCGCGAGAGGGGACGTATTCGCCACGCGGAAAGGCGCGGTCATCCGTCGCGAATTGGCAGTCAGTCGTGAGTTCGATTTCGATCTCGCGCGGTACGTCGTCAATACGCGTCGTTTCATCGTCGATCAGCCATCGTGCTATCTGCGCGGCATCCCAATTCAAACCATCGGCTTCAACTATGCGCTCGATGCGTTTCCAAGACCGTTGCGTATCCGCTAACAAACGGCCCGACGCATGAACAATTTCCGTGGCCGGGCGGTAACAACCTTCCCGACCGGTCAGGTCGGCGACGGGGCTATCGGGTTGATAGACGAGCAACGCTCCCGGCGGCATCGCGATTTGCCGCAACTGTTGAATCGTGTTAGCCGACATGACCATTGCGTTCAAGCCCGGCGGCGCTTGCACGATCGTCAATTCAGACGCTTGTATAGACTCGCGATGATGGGCGATGAGCGCGCCGCATAGTACCGGATCGATCAATGGTGCTGCGGCGGGAATCGTGAGTATCGAATCGGCATTCGTTTTCTGTTGGAGCGCGGCCAGCAATTCGACGTGGCAATCTTCGTCGAATGTGCACAGCGAGCCTACGCCACCGCGCCAGCTATCGAGTCCCCAACTGCGCGAACTGCGGACCAATTCGCGATACGGAGGGGGCGGAGCCTGATGCGTGTCCAGCGTAACGGGTAACCCTTCGAGCAAATCAGCAACGGCCGAACGTTGGGAAGCGTGACACAATATGTGTGTCGACGACACGGCATCGATGGCGAGTGCACGTTCAACCGTGTGTCGCAGAATCGGCTTACCGGCAAGATCGTGTGCCAGACGCGACGGAAGGCCGAGCGGATTGGTCTCCAAATCGACGTAGATGGCGGTAATGACTTTGTGCGTCATGGTTGGCCACCTACGTCATTCTTATTCATCGTATGACGATCGAATCGTTCAACGGCGTCCTGCAAAATGCGTCGCAACCGCGTGCAGCCGTCTAACATAGATTCGATAAAGCTGCGGTCCCGTCGCAGTTGTCGGTGCGCTCGGACAGCATCATCCGGTGCGTCTTTCGAAAGGCGGCGATCCGACGAAATTTTTTGTAACTCGGCCTGTTGCGATACGTCGCGCACCATTCGGAAGATGAGGCCTTGCATTTGGACTAGCGTGCGAAGTTCATCAACCCGCGCGATGCGGCGGTTGAATACGTCGGGGCGTTCGATCAGGTCTTCTAACTCGATGAGGATGCTCTCCGTATCGCGACATAATGCTTCAAATTGATCGAGCGACGTTAATCGTTCATTCAAAGCGCGAATCGCATCCGGAACTAACGCGAGATTGGCCCACGTGTAGCGCGTTAGCGGCGTTGACCAATCCGCGGCAGATGATTGCCACTTTGCACTCGCACCGGCGAGAGTCATCGTGTCGGCACCGTGCTTACGGGCACCACCCTCCGTTGCGTCGATCACCGTCTGCGGTGCGCGGGCAAAGTCGCGCTCGAATTGTTGCAAATAGGTATGCATCTGTTCGTCGGTGTAAATTGTCGTGCCGTCGATGCCTTCTACTTGCCGTAGGATCGGACGATGCCGCGCGATGCGTTCCCACTCTTTCATTTCGAGTGTACAAAAGCGGCCCAACTCGGGCTGCCACGTTCGGTGCATTTCGACGCCGGGGGCGTAATACGTGTGGTCGCCGAAGGATAAATCTTGGCCGATGAACGCTATCGGATCGCAACCCAGCCATTGAGCTAAGTAAAACGCCAGGTGCATGACGGTCGCGCCGGGTTCGATTCGTGCGCGACCGGCAAGGCGATCGCCAAGGCAATGTCTCGCAAATTTATTATCGAGCATCACGACGCGCGGCGTACCATCCACGGCCGCACGAAACGCATCGATTACAGCCCAAGACGCCTTTGGTTCTGCGACCAAGATAACTTCTTCCGGGATGCGCAAACCTTCGAAGAAGTGTTTCGATAAATCGCTGAAGTCGAGCGTCGTGACGAAGTGGGGAACGATGTTGCGTTCTAGGAGCGGTCGGAGCGTCGTTTGCGCGGCGATGATGATGGCTTTGTCACGTAGGTCGGCGAGTTGTGCGATGTTTTTCCGCAATGACGGACCGGCCGCGACCAATACCGACGGCATGCCTTTGCACGCGCCCTTTAACAGATCCGGCGGCGGCGTCGTGATATATGTCGGAAGGTTGTTTGCGATGTTGCGGCAAGTCACTTCCGCATTGCGGACCAACGTCGTGAGCGACATTTTGGCGAACGACGCATAATCGAGAATCGCCTGGCGAGCTTGCTCGTGGAATACGGCGTGATGGTCGCGCGCGACGGTCGGAACGGCGAAGACTGTGCCGAGCATCAATTGCGTCGAATAGGGCGTTAGCGTGTCGTGCAGGTAGTCCTTATCGAGTCGCGTGATGATTCGCACGTGGCCGGTCGCCAATTCGCGAGCCAAGTCGACTTCTTCCAACGCCGTTTTGATTGTGACGAGATCGGGTTCCGTCACGAATACAACGGTGTCGTTCCCAAGTTGTTCGTGAATCGCCTTAATCGCATGGCCAAGGCCGAAGCCGTTGAGAACCACACACGCCGCGCGCTCCGCGTCGAGCTGCTTACAAAGATCCGCGGCTTCACGCTGCGGGTCGTATTTACTATGAAGGAATAACGTGCGGCAGTCGTCGGTCATCACGCTGGCAGTCGGCGGGCCTTTGCGCGATTCGATGACATTCAAGCTCGCGTCGAAGGGGAGTTGATCGACGGCCCAGGCCAACTGCGGGTCGCTGCGCCAGAGCTGGCGCATATTGGCAAGGAAGGTCTCATTGATGGTCGCCGTCCGTGGCATGCAAACATGCTAGACGGACGACGACCACATGAAAAGGTTGAACACTCAAACCGGGAATTAACGAGCCGCGTCATTTCGATTCGATGGACGACGCGAATCGAGAACCACGAATTCGAGTATACACTACTGTGCCTAACGTCGACGACGCTTGCGGACCGCGGCGCGACCGATCGCGACAAACGCCAGACCCGTGAACGATACTACGCCCATCGCGCCACACGCACCAAATGGTGTTGCGAGGGGACTTGACAGGCCGCCGTTGCGCGACTGATCGACCGGCGGCAGAACTGTCGGCGCGTAAGTAGTGACCGCGTTGATGGCGTTGGTTAAATCCGTCAACGGACTAGATGGGGGCTGAATCACCTCATTTGATTGATCCTCCGCCGGTTGGTCTGGATTCGAATCATCGCCGGGGTCAGTTGGAGGCGCTGTCGGGTCCTCCGTTGGCGGCGGGTTGTTTAGCGGATCGAGCGGATCGACGGGCCCCGGAGGTGTCACTGGGTCTGCGGGGGGCGGTGATACGGGATCTGCTGGCGGCGGCGGTGGAGGCGGTGGTGCAACAAACCAGGGCGATTGTTCGCCACCTAGATCACCATTCCCATTCGTGCCGACCCCAGAGATCGTAATCACTGGGATCGCATACTCCGTCAGCGGCTGAGCGATATCAATCTCGGAGTTTGCGCCGACGATGGCATCGAAAAGACTGCCAAACTCCGGGCCATAACCAAACATCCCTGTGCGGGCAAAGATTCGGGATGGCTGGCCGACCGGAATGCCCGACGATTTGACCAACTCGAATTCGAACACTTCCCATGCAATTCCATCGCTAGCGTCGAGAGCCAGGGGAGCCGCAAAGATGGTTCCAGCCAATGAGTCCTGCATTAGATCTACGCCGGTTCCGAGGCTGACTTGTTCGTTAACGCCGTTAAACGGTAAATACGCCACGAACTGCCCAGCGTCATTGAAATATGGCTCGAGGTAGTCAAAGTCGGCGATAGAAACAGTTGGATCGTTTGAGGCAAAGTCAACCGACCAGCCGAAGAGTGGCTCGATGTTCGCGACGCGCATCGTGACGTGCCAACGGAAAATTGCTGTCGATTGGACCGCTTGATCGCAGTACAACCGCAGGGTTTGGCCAGGCCCGTCGTTAAGGACCTGCGCGCCGGGTGAAAGCCCTTCGGCTTCCCACCAGACATAGTTTTGGCCAAACGCGTTGGGCGCGCCGAGCACGCATGCCAACACGATCGCCAGTATGGTCGAACGCTTCATGCTGATTCTCCTTTTCGCAAAAACGTGGAGGCGCAAAGCGGGAATAACAGGAATGAAAATGAAATGGTCCCAGCCGGCCTCCGGACCAATGGTATCAGCGCGACGACATCGCCGCGCACAAATCGGGTAAGAGTATTGACGCCTTCTCTCCTGCCCGGCGATTATTGTAATGGTTGGGCACTGGCATTGCCAAGGAAAAACTTCGGTTGGCAATAAGTGATGCAAACCTGCTGCTCGACTCAATTGGCGTCGTAGGGATAGACGCCATTAACGAGTGATCGGTTTCGGGAAAATAGAATTTTCAGCGAGTTTTTCCTTGGCGAGCTGTTCGGGCGTCAGTTTGACATGCAGAGTCGGTCTCTAAACGAACTTCCAGTCTATAAAACGCGGGTCGGGTAAACTGTACAGCGATAAGACGGCGCGGCAGAGGGGCTATCAGCGATCCACGCATGATATAGTTAACCAGCCATTATGAGCGCCGGCACTTGGGGTAGAACGATGTCGAAGTCAACTTGGGTGTGCTTTGTCTGCAAGAGCGCCGTGCGCCGAGACAAATTCGCCGGATACACAAGCACGCGTAGCGTGCCCGATTGCGCAATGTGTGGGCGATCTTGCACCGATTTGGGACACCGAATCCCAGTGCCGCCAAAGCGTGATAGCAAAGCATGGGCCGATTTACAACGACAATTGGAGGCTCAAGCGATTGCCCAAACCTCCGCACTGTACGAGGATAAGATTCGCCGCCGTCACGATCTCGAAAAGGAGATCCGAAGGATTCAAGCGATGCCGGAAAACAAGGGACGATCACAACTGATTCGACAACTGCAGCGTCGGCGGCAGGGGCCTCGGCGGCGCGTGGATCCGCGGGCATGTCGGGCTTGGCCGGTTCGGCGACGGCGCGCTTTTCCTCGTCCATCGCCCGGCGCGATGCGGCGTTGAGATCCAGCATCGCGCGACCCAGGCGCTCGAGTTGGGCTTTGTCCGCCTCAGCCTCGTCGGAAGCGGGATCGGGCAGCGGCGCAACGGGCTCGACCGTGGGCGCGTG
>JAUIHO010000031.1 GCA_030432035.1 Phycisphaerae bacterium | reverse complement strand
CGACGGGGTGATACCTACACGCGCCGCACGACCACGCGCACGGAGCGCAGCTCCGTCACGACGGTGGCCGGCCGCGACAATTCCGCTGCCGTCACGGTGCAAGCCAAGTTGATCAATGTCGCAACGGGCACGTCGGAATCGTTGCCCGTTGGTGCGTGTGGTTTGGAAGATCCGGATTGTTTGGCGGCGACGGTGTCGGCAGGAGCGGCGGCGCGCATGAAGCAGCGTCGTAACCCGCGCATTGCCGTGTTGCCGTTCGAGCGGGTGAATGAGCCGGGCGATCCCTTAGGCTTGGAAACGGCCCTACGTGTGCGCGACGGTCTTCGCAGTGCCGGTTTCTACGATTTGATCAGTCCTAAGCGAGCCGAATCACTTTTTGAGGACGCCGGCCTGAGCCCAATGCGGGTGGATTTCGATCCGGGCACGATTCGCGGCAAGGTGCGGGCCGATTTTGTCATCATCGGCTGGATTCGCGGCAGCGCAGGCGAAACGCGTTACTTCGCCGGTGACGGCATCGGAGGTGACGATACGTTCTCTACGCCAAGTCGCGACGCGGCCATCTATGATGAGTATTGATCTTGATAGATCGTGTCACGGTCGCGTGGATTAACGGGTCCCGAGATCGTTACATTGCAAAAAAGAAAAAGGCCAGTTGGCGAGCGTGCTCACCAACTGGCCTTTTCAATTTGTCACTTCAATATCGAGGCGTTATTTGATCTCGAGCAATTCGACTTCGAAGATCAGCGTTTCGTTGGGGCCGATGCCGGCACCGGGGGCACCGCGTTCGCCGTAGCCCAGCTTGCCGGGGATCATCAGAATGCGCTTGCCGCCGACCTTCATACCGCCGACGCCTTCGGTCCAACCGGCGATCACCCGGTTGAGCGGGAAGGTGGCGGGTTGGCCGCGATCCAGCGACGAGTCAAACTTCTTGCCGTTGGTCAACCAACCCGTGTAGTGCACGGTGACTTGGTCGGTCTTTTCGGGCGATTCGCCTTTGCCTTCGACCACATCGACGAACTTCAGGCCCGTGTCGCTGGTCTTGCACTTGTCGCTGGCGAGTAGGTCCTTTGCATCCTGGCAACGTTCGGCGGACTTGGCGATCTTTTCCTGAGCGGCCTTGGCGCGTTTGGCCATTTCTTCTGCCTTCTTTTCCGCCATCTTGGCGTACTTGGCGTAATCGTCATCCGACTCTTCGATCACCGACACTTTCTTGATCAACACGGTATCAACCGGCACGTTGGCCATCGCGTTCTTGTTGCCGGTCGGCACCTTCTTGATGTTGTCCACGACGTCCATGCCATCGATGACAGAGCCGAAAACGGCGTAGCCAGCGCCGTCGCCTTGTCGCTGGCTGAGGCGGTCGTTATCGACCACGTTTATGAAAAACTGCGACGTGGCCGAATCGGGTTTACCGCCGAGGCGGGCCATGGCGATGGTGCCACGGTCGTTCTTCAGACCGTTATCCCATTCGTTCGCGATGCCGGGCTTCGTGTTTTTCTTGTTCATGTCTGCGGTGAAGCCGCCGCCCTGAATCATGAAGTTGCTGATGACGCGATGGAAAATCGTGCCGTCGTAGAAGCCTTCGCTGGTGTAGCTAAGGAAGTTTTCGGTGGTCACAGGGGCGTTGGCTTTGTCGAGCATCAGCACGATATCACCCATCGAAGTTTCCATTTTGACGATCGCAAAGTCCATTTTGTTGTCTTTCTTTTTGTCGTCGTCGGCCATGGTGGCGGTGGTCGCGGTGACCGCAATGAGCGCGGTCAGCGTCAGTTTGATTCGGTTTCGGAACATCAGATTACCTCACTTACGAGTCGTGAATGCGGATTAACGATACCTTTGGTAACGAAGAAGCTTACCCTAGAGAACGGATTCGGGGCTGTCAATTTCAGACGTTAGGGGCAATACGGCGGAGATCGGCGACAAATTCGGACGCCGCGCGCTCGATGGACGCTTGCCAGTCGGCGGATTGTTCGTCTTTTTGGTACGCGTAGATGACGGATCGTCCGGCGGCGACGATGGCGCCGAGGCCGTCAGGCCGTAAATATGGCTGGAAATCTTCGGCCGTGCCGCCTTGTGCACCGTAGCCGGGAATGAGCAACCAGGATTGCGGCAACGCCGCACGAAGTCGGGCCGCGTCTTGGCGGTCGCGTGTGGCTACGACGGCACCAATCGCGCCGAGGTCGGTATCATTGCCGAGTGCGGCGCGATTCCATTTCGTCAATTCGGCGGCTAGCGCTTCGTGCACCTTACGGTCGTCTGCTAAGTGCAAATCTTGCAACTGTGCCGCCGACGGGTTGGACGTCCGAACCAGCACAAACACGCCGCGCTCGTGGGTGTTGGCGACTTCCGCGAACGGCTCGACGCCATCCCAGCCGAAGTAGCCGTTGATCGTGATCGCATCGGCGGCGTCGTCGCCCGCGAGGTGTGCTTGCGCGTATTGGGCCGCCGTGTGGCCGACGTCACCGCGTTTGATATCGCCGATGACGAACAGCGATTGATCGCGCGCGTAACGGATCAGTTTTTCGTAGAGCGCGACGCCCTCGGCGCCGAACACTTCGAAATACGCGATGTTGAACTTGACGATGCCCACGTGCTGTTGTGCGGCATCGACCACTGCGCGACAGAAATGATCGATGGCGTCCAGTTGGTTCGCTGAGCTGCTTTGCAAGGATGACGGTAGGCGATCGAAGACTGGGTCGATGTTGACGACGCCGAAAGACTGGACGCGATGAATGGTTTGTGTGAGGCGTTCGGTATAAGCGAGCATGTTGAGTTGTTTAGGCGATTGAGCGAGATTCGTGGTTGATTCACTACGGCCCGCAATATATCGCGCTATCAACGTGAAGGCGAGCGGTCGGGCTTAGCGATGATCGGATGAATCGCTCGGCTTTTCCGCACCATTGGGTTTGGTGGTGGGGTGTCCGGCGAGTGAAGGGTTGCCGCGTGCGGCACGTTCGTCCGCTTCATACTGGGCCACCATTTTGTGCAGGATCGGCAGGATGGCTGCACGATGCAACTCACGCAGCAGCGGATATTCCTGCATCATCTCAATCGGTTCGATGCGAGCCAATGCGGCTTCGAACTCTTCCTTCGTCGATTCGACGGGGGCGCCGCGAATTCCGCGCTCGATGAAGCCAGTGGTGTATTCGACGGCGTCGTTATGTTGTTTGCGCGTGTGGATCATCACGGTCCGACCGCCCGTGGGGTCGGCATAAACTTCGTGAACCTCAAGCACGCCTTCGGTTTCTACGCGTTTGGCGCTGATCGGTAGGGCGTTGTTCCAGTCGACGGGCGGGGCATCTTCGTTGGCGGCGTCGATGCCTTCCAGTTCGGCACCGAGCGTCGACCGCAAGTGATCCGCCATCTTTTGGATTTCGCCAGCGTTGCTGATGCGCTCCAGCAGTTCGGCTTTTTCGCGAACGTCGCTAAGAGAATGGCCGCTTGCATTGCGCGAGTCGCGCAACATGCGCTGGGCCATCGAGTCGACCAACTCGGCGCTCGGTTCAACGGCAAAGTTCCCTTGCACGTTTGCTTCGACTTCAACGGGAGGCAGCGCTTGGGCATCAATCACTTCGCTAGTCAGCATCGGCTGTGCGGCATTGAGCGTGATATCACGCAGGCCGCTGCTCCATAGATGCAGCACGACGCCGAGTAGCAACACATGCACCGCCACGGCCAGCCAGAGCGACCAGCGGCGTGCTTTGCGATTCCCGGGTTGTCGTTCGATCTGATCCAAACGCATCGCTCGTTTACATCCTTTGCACACTATTATAAGCGGTGAATCGAATACGATCTTTTGCCGGGAAAACGGCGGTTGCCGTCCGAAAACGAGGGTAATGCCGAATTGAAGGGGGCGGTCAGTCGCCCGGTTGCGCGTCGGGGTCGGGTTCTAACCGCAGCACGCGACCGAGGTGCAGACGAAACACCACCTGCGGAGCCAAATCGGTGCGCATCGAAAAGCCGAATGGGGCGTCGCGGCCCATGACGTACACGGGCTGACCGTCGAGCAGGCATCGGATGACGGCGAAAAATTGACCGCCGACGTCAAACAGGGCGGCGAGTTCGACGCGATCGATCTTGGCATCGGGCGAGACGCGATTGACAATTAGACGCACGTCTTTTTCAACGTCGTAGGGTTGATCGTCGTTGGCGACTGGTTCGTCGGCTTCGCGCACCTGCGCCACGCCCAGCGTGAGCATAAAACGCGTGCCGAGGTGTAACTCGAACGCTTCGTCAAAGGCAAAGCCTTCGTCGGGGTAATAGTTCGGCTCTGTCTGACCGACGACCGCGATGAAATTTTCGGCACCGGCCCCCGCGCGATCGGCGCTGAAGCGAAACACGATCGTCGCGCCGTCACCGTCAAGCGGAGATCGATCGAAGATTTGGTATTCACCAAGGCGCGCGGGTGTCGTTTCGCGAAAGTGGTCGCGCAGGAAATCGAGGGCACGATCGTGCCACCAATCGATGGTCTCAGCGGATGGAGCGGGTGATTGTTCGGACATCTCGTGCAAGCCTAGCCATCTTGCGTCCAATCGTCGAGTTTTATCGGGATGATCGATTCGTGCGTTCTATCCGCTGGCCAAATGACCGGTTAGCGGGGAAGATGCCCCGACGAATCGAATTTGCGTGATCGCAACATATCATTGGAGTTTGCAGTCGTTGTCGCAGGAGCCGTCAGAATCTGAGCAGCACGGCCCGGGGAAAAAGAAGTCCTTCGGGTTGAAGTGTCCGCGCTGTCGCACGCGCTACCCCGGTGGCGATGAGATCGTCGGCAAGCGGCTGCGCTGCCCGACGTGTCATCACGTGTGGCGCGATCAGCGACCGGCCCTGCGCGATGCGAAGCGCGCGCTCGAACAAGTCGCCGATCACTGGGCCGAACTCGATACCACGGCCATCGCCGAAGTCGATCACGCGTCCACCTTCGGGCAGCTTTCCAAAAAGCTTCGCAAGCGCGAAACGTTTCCGCCCAGCGATTGGATCGGTAAACGCGTGGGTCGTTACACGATCAAAGCGGTGCTGGGCCAGGGCGCGATGGGCTACGTGTACGAAGGTTTCGATACCGACTTGCAACGCAGCGTTGCGATCAAGTTGTTGCCCCGCGCACACGGGTTAGGGCAAAACGAAACCATCGGCGAGAAGCTGTTTCTACAAGAAGCGCGGTTGGCGGCGAAGTTACAGCACCCCAACGTCGTTACGGTTTACGACTTCGGTGAAGAACAGGGTTACCGATACTTCGCGATGGAATTGGTGCGCGGCGCGACGTTGCTCGATCTGGTGAAAGCGCAAGGGCCGCTGCCGGTCACGCAGGGGTGTTACATCATCGCCCATGCGGCGCGGGCGCTGGCCGCCGGTCATCAGGTCGGCATCATTCACCGTGACGTTAAGCCCGGGAACATCATGTTGAACGAGTCGGGCGTTGTGAAGTTGACCGACTTTGGTTTGGCGGAATCGAAAAGCGGGGAAGGTGAGGACATTACCGAAGGGATCTCGCTGGGCACGCCCGGTTGGATTTCTCCGGAAGTTGCCAATCGACAACCCGCGCTGAAGGAAAGCGATATCTATGGTTTGGGTTTGACGCTGTATTTCGCGTTAACGGGTAAGCGGTTTATCAATGGCTCGTCGCGCAGCGATTTGATTCGCAAACAACGCGCGGCGAAGGAAGTGGATATCGCACAGTTACCAACCGATTGGCCCGCGCGGTTGCGACAGATCGTCGTGCAATGTTTGCACGTTGATCCGCAGGATCGCTATCACGATGCCAATTTGCTGGCGGCGGATTTGGTGCGTGCAATTCGACCCGACTCGCGCGATCAGACGGTCACGCTCGATATGAGTTCGACGGATGTGAAGCTACCGCGCCATGCAACGGTGCCAAAGCCCGCCGGCAACACTTGGATTTTACCGACAGTGATGACGGGGATTTTGGTAGCGCTGATTGCCATCGCCGCGTGGGCGCTGGGGTGGTTAGGTTAAGCAATGATTGGGTGCCCCTGCCCCTTTGGGGCTGGGGGACTGACGACGTTTCTCGGGCACATCAATTGATCGATACTGACTTATACACCTGCTGCCACCGGCATCAGCTTCGGCTTGCGCCCCACGACCAACACGATCAACAATAACAAGAACGCACCCGCAGCCGTTCCGGCGTAGACCGTCCACGAGCCGAGTTGATCGTGCAATTCGGGATAATGCCGAATCAACACGTAGTTAAGAACGTCGGTCGTCAATATGCCGACGATGGCTACGACCAACGCATACGGCATCTGCGTCCACACGTGCTTACCCAAGTCGCATTCGCTGGCGATGGATGACATCACCGTCGTGTCGCTAATCGGCGAACAGTGATCGCCGAAGACCGCACCGGTTAAGACGGCACCGATAGTCGCGTAGAACAACGGCAAGGCTTGGTCTTCGGGCATGTTGCCGTACAAACGTGCGGCGATCGCGACGACGGCAGGGCAGAGAATGCCCATCGTGCCCCAACTCGTGCCGGTCGCAAACGCGACAATAGCGGCGGCGATAAACGTGACGGCGGGTAGCAGCACGCTATCGAATGTGCCGTTGGCTTCCATGGTGCGCAGCGTATCGGCGGCGACTTCGCTGAGTTGCAAGTCCTTAGAGCCTTGCGACAAACCCCATGCCAACGTCAGCACGACGCATGCCGCAAACATGCGTTGCATGCCGTTCATCATGCCGTTCATGGCATGATCGAGGCTGCAGGCGCGCGACAGCAGCGTTAGCGCCAACGCAATCAACGTACCGATGATAGCGGCATAGAGAAGCGCGTCATCGGCGGCGGCGGCGTTAAGAATTTTGCCAAGGCTTTCCACGATGCCGCTGCTACTTGTAAACCTCAACGCATCGCGCACGTTATCCGAGAGGCCTTGATAGCCCGTGATAAACAACAGCGCGATCGTCGCGGCGACCATGCTGAAGATTGGAAAGAAACCGAGCCACCAACGGCGACCGACCGCTTCGTGATCGGTCGTCGAATCGGCATCGGCATTCGATTCGGGGGGCGCATTAAGCGCCTGGGTTTCGGCGGTTTTCATCGATCCGAAGTCGCGCCCCGTGACGGCGATCAGAAAGACGAACACGAGCGCGAGCCAGGCGTACGTGCGATATGGCAGCGAAGCCCAAAACGCAAAGTTGCCCGTCATGTCGGCGAGAAACGCGGGGCGTTCGCCATCGAGGGCATCGATGCCGCTTTGAATGAAACCGATTTCGGCAACCAGCCAAGTACCGATGAAAACCGACGCAACCGGTGCGGCTGTTGAGTCGACAATGTAGGCCAACTTTTCGCGGCTGATTTTCAAACGATCGAAGACGGGGCGCATGCTGGGGCCGACGATCATGGCGTTGGCATAGTCATCGATAAACACGATCAAGCCGGCGAACCACGCACCGAGTTGACCGCGCGAGCGCGTGCTCAGATGACGCGTGACGCGCGCGACCATCGCGCGCGTGCCACCACTGGCTTCGACGGTGCCGATCATGGCGCCGATGAAGATGGTGAAGATAAGAATTTTGAGTTTGTTGAAATCGACCTTGCCGCCATCGACGGGCGCGAGCACGTCGAAGAGATATTTATCGACGGCGTAGGTGAAGATCGCGATCGGGTCGGCTGTACCTTGCAGCCACAACATCATCGCAGCGGCTGTCAGAATGCCGAGCGGAAGCGCGATCAAAACTTGCCGGGTAAGGATAGCGATGATGATGGCGACGAGAGCGGGGGCAAGAACCCAGAGACCATAGGCGTCTTGCGGGGATTGGGTTGGCCCCGCAGCGGATGAAGCATCCGCGTCGGTGACTACGGCAGCAGTCGAGTCGTCTGCATCAGTTGTGTTATCGTTAGCTGCAATCGTTCCCGTTGAATTACTTTGCGATGCATCATTGGAAGGGAGCGCGCTAACTTCATCGCCACGTGGCTCAGGACTGCGCGCGATGTCAGAGCCGTCGCCTGTGGCGACGGAGTTGGCGTGATTGCCGCTGGCCATATCTTTCTTCGCTGAGTCCGAGTCATCACTAGCAATCCCCGTTTCCGCCGTTTTGGGCGCGAGCATGTCATTGAACAAGACGGCATCGAGAATTGAGCGCTCGCTTGTTTCGTTGCCGTTTGGCGACTGCGCCAGCGCGACCGTGCTAACGATCATTAGGCCGAGCATGGCCACGAGACCTGGCGCATACTGATGACGCGCTGGGTGTTGATTTTGCAATAACGAATATCGGCGTGAACGTCTTCGCATAACGGGTCATTCCATGAGTGAAAAGTTAAGGAATGACTGTAGCGAAGCGGTGCGGCGGGGTCAATGAAATGGGGCGGATTGACGGACCATATCATCTGCCCAAACTGCGAATAAGCGTGTCGGGCAAAAGTTCACCGGTACAGAGATGACGAACCTGATACAAGAGCCCTTCTGCAAACAACGAGCGGTAATAAACGCAGCGAAACATGACCCCTAAACAGAGAATCAGCGACAAGGCCCAGATTATTTGTTGACGGATGCGGATTCGGGCAAGCCAATATCCCGCGACGGTTAATGCGACACAGCACAGGGTGAAAACTAAGATCGTCTGATTGTCTTTATCGTCGAGAAACTTTCGACTTCCTAGGCCGACAGGCTGTAATACGTTTTTCAGCGCGTTGTAGAATAGCCAATAGGAAAAGAGGCTTGCGCCTGCGGTTCGGATCCATCGGAGCCGACGCACCTGGATCAAGAAAGGTGCGCCCTTGGTTTCCACTTGCCCACGGACACAGAAATAAAGCATCGAAGCACACACCAAGAATGCCATGCTGATTAAGCTGAGTACTCCCCATTTTTTGGCTAAGTCAAACCGCAGCAAATATTCGTGATCGATGTGTGAATTGTGTTCTCTGTATGCGAGATTCGAATCGATTAAGTCGATTTCGCTTTCACGCAGGTCGTAAAACACGTCCGTCGGAAGGTGTGTTGCAGCCCATGCCCAAATTAGTGCGTGGTCATTGTCTGAATAGAGTAGATCAGACAGGTCTGCGTTTAACTTTCCTGCAAAGCACCCATCGTCTGAACGAATAGCATCGCTCAACTCCCATGAGCGTAAGAATCGTTGGTAGTTACTTCGAAATCCGCTCGTCCAGCGGCAATCTCGCAAGCGTGCGATCAACGAAAAAAGTCGGGCGACGGCTTGTTCATCTTGTTCTTCGATACTTCGCGCGAGATAGTGACCGATTTCGCTATGAACTTTGCCGTCGACATCAACGATTGAATCGGGGCCTGCGAAATATGCTAACATGCCAGCGTCGACTTCGGTCATAAACTGCCGGGCGACGTCAAAGATGTGCAATGCTGCGGCGGGTTGGTCGTCCCAATGTGGGCGTTCGGCGGCTTGCTCCCATGCGACGAGTGCGTCGCTTTCGTGCCCCTGAAGGTTCAGAATCAGTCCTTCGGCGAGCCACAACGCGCCGTTATTCGGATATCGAGATTGCGTGTCGCGAACAAACTGTAAGACATGCTCGATTCGATCGGGTTGGTACAAGCCCTTGTAGTGTGGTTCATCCTTGTACATGTGTAAATGGTGGGTAGCGCCGGCGATGCGCAGTGCTGTCCATGCTTGATATGGATGACCCGCGAATAACTCGGCATCGGGCACGTGTGCATACCGAATCGAATCGGCCAACTCCACCACCAACCAATCGGGATCGACTTTAGCGCGAGCATCTCGCTTTTCACGAATTCGATCTGAGAATCCGGATGTCGGGACCATCATGATCGTGCAGCCACGTAACTGGCCGCAAACGTCTATATCGCCGTAATTGAAGTCAAACATCACCCGCACCAGCGACATACCCACGCGTCGATTGTTCGCGGGCATAAGAAACACCACGAGCAGCGCCAACGCGAAACCTAGCAGCAGGCTTGCACTGTTGCGTTTGGGTGGGGTAGCAGCGTCCATCGGTGGCCCTCGGCGACGGCGGGATTTTAGGCGATGGCTAAGTGTCTAAAGCGGGCGTCGAAGCGTCGCCGCTACCAGTAGGGTGTTCGGTTAAGCAGGGGTGTATTTGGTAAGAAACGCTTCGGCGGTCCGCCGCACCCTTCACCGCTAGACAAAGCACCATACCGCTGCTTCAATCATGTTTTATGCAAATCGACCGGATTCCCCCGACGACCAACGAACACGGCGTTGCCCATGCGGTGATCGAGATTCCGCGCGGTCGGCGCAGCAAGTTTGAGTTCGACCGACAGTTCGGCGCATTCAAACTCGACCGATATCTGTACTCGGCGGCGCACTACCCTGGCGACTATGGCTTTGTGCCAAACACACTAGCCGACGATGGCGATGCCCTCGATATCCTTGTGATGGTGAGCGAACCGACCTTTCCCGGTTGCGTGATCGCGGCGCGGTTGCTCGGCGTGTTTCAAATGACTGACGGCGGTCGCGCCGACGATAAACTGCTGTCGGTGCCATATCGCGATCCGCTCTACCATTCCTATCACGAGTTAGCCGATGTACCGCCGCATTTCCTAATCGAAGTCGAGCACTTCTTTTCCACCTATAAACAATTGGAGGGCAAAGAAGTGAAGACCGGCTCGTGGCAACCTCGGTCGGTTGCACTCGATGTGTTGCAGCGGTCTATTGCGGCATATGGTGAAGCGGTAAATGATTAGGCTGCGCTAGGTTTATGGAAATCCTCCTTTGGCTGGGCTTCATTGTTTTCGTGACGGCGATGCTCGCCATCGATCTCGGACTGTTCAATCGAAAAGGCCATGTGGTATCGATTGTCGAGGCGCTGACCTGGACGTCGGTTTGGGTGGTGCTCGCGCTCGGCTTCAACGTGCTTGTATATTTTATTTACGAGCATCATTGGCTCGGTATCGGCACAACGGCGTCCTTGAACGGGCGCGACGCGGAGTTGCAGTTTTTCACCGGCTACGTGATTGAGAAGTCGTTAAGTCTCGACAACATCTTCGTCATCGCCGTGATCTTCGGGCACTTTCGCGTGGCTGTGGCGTTGCAGCATCGCGTTTTGTTTTACGGCATTCTCGGCGCACTGGTGCTGCGCGGACTAATGATCGGAGCGGGGGCGTCGCTGCTGCATCATTTTAGCTGGGTGATGTACGTCTTCGGCGTCTTGTTGATCGTAACGGCGATCAAGATGCTGACGTCGCGGCCCGAGCATATCGATCCGTCGAATCACTTGTTAGTGCGCTTTGCCAAGCGGTTTTTTTCGTTAAGCCCCGACTTCGACGGAGAACCCCTTTACGCATTATCGAGGCCGCCGCGCGATGACGCCGCTGTTCGTCGTGTTAATCGTGATCGAAAGCACCGACGTACTGTTCGCGGTCGATTCCATTCCCGCGATCTTTGCGGTTACGCGCGAGCCGTTTCTTGTATTTACATCAAATATCTTTGCGATCCTCGGACTGCGCACGCTTTATTTCGTTTTGGCGGGCGTGATGGATCGCTTCCGCTATCTCAAGATGAGCCTGGTGTTTTTGTTGGCATACATCGGCGTCAAGATGCTAATCAGCCATCATTACCCGATTCCGCCGTTGGTCTCGCTGGCCATTATCGGTGGGATACTCGCTGTCGGCGTGATCGGCTCGATGGTCGGCGGACATCGCGATGAGGCGGCACTACCCGAACTGGAAACGCACGCCGCACCGATGAAGGCAACGAACTGGCGCGCAGTACGGCGCTGGATTGCGTTGGTCGGCGCAGCGATTTTCTTGTTGATCGGAATTGCCTATCTGATTCTGCCCGGCTCGGCCCTGCCCCCGATTGCGGCGGGAATCTTGCTGTTCAGCAGCGAGCTGCTCTGGCTGCGAAAGATCTTTGATGAGTTTCGTCGGCGCGGTAACGGGGACGGAATGTAAGAAGTTCAGGATCTTACCGAGCTGCCGGATAATCGGTGCATCATGGGATGCACCCTACACGCTCGCGCTGAGATACCGCACTGCACCTACCACGAAACTTTGCACTACTGCTCAATCGGACGTTACTGCCCGATCAACTCATCGATCATCGGCGCGATATCTGCGGCGTCGAGCGCGCTTGAGTTATTGAAATCACCATGGCAAAGTACCCCCGCGTCTTGCGACTGCGTGATCAGTGCCGTGACGAACGACTGAATGTCGCGACCGTTGACGAAGCCGTCTTCGTTGATATCACCGTCGGCGATGTCAGGCACGTTACATCCGCAGTTCCCGGGAGCGAGTTTGTCGATATCCGTCGGGCAACCGTCGCATGCATCGATGGCACCGTCCCCATCCGAATCGGCCTCGCATTCATCGGGGATGTCGTTGCTGTCGCAATCCGCAGCGGCCGGGCCATCCGTTGAAGGCGTTGCGATCGCCATGTTGCTGTCGTTGCTTTCGTTGCTCGAATCATCCAACGCCGTAACGACATAGAAATAAGTCGTGCAGTTCGCAGCCGAACCATCCACGAACGTGTTATTAACGAGCAACACGCCGTTGATTTGCACAAACGTTCCCTGCGATGAATCCGAGCGATACACGTGGTAACCCGCAAGATCGCCTTCCGAGTTGGTGTTCCAGTTAAGCGTGACGGTGCCGTTCGCGGGCGTGGCCGTTAAGCCCGTCGGTGCAGTAGGCGGCGTCATGTCGATGACGGCGCAACCGTCAAACGTTTGGCTGTTGTTGATGGTTCCGCGGGAGTGTGCCGTCGTCTCCTGCCAACTGAAATCTTCATAAGCCGCACCCGTACCCAACAGTTGCAGCGACGCGCCGACCTCGGGCGCGGGTTGTTCGTCCACACCGATGTTGGTCGATACCATACCTGCGGCGGGGCCACCGACGGCGGTAAACGTGCCTTCATAACTGATGAACTGACGCACGTTGTCATCCGCATCGACGAGCGCGAGACCGTCCGGTGCGCCGTTTTGCATGCCGTCAAAATCAAACGCAAGCGTGCCGATGCAACCGTCCTGATCGGGAATTGTCCCCGACAATGACACCTGATCGTACATGCCGCCGCCGTTTCCGTTGTAGCCGATGACGCGCCAACCGTTTAGCGAGACGCCCGCAGCGCCGGCGATTTCAACGAACTCGTTTGTGTCGCCGCCATTGTTGTCGTAATGAAACTCGTTGATCCAAGGTGGCCCGATGTTGCCCGCAGTCGTTGCCATCGGTGTCGCGGCGACCTCGTTGCTAAACGGCGATTCGTCGAGCGACGCGTTTACAGCCGTGATGACGTAGTAATATGTCGTGTTGTTAACGACCGTCGTGTCGGTGTACGTCGTGGGTACGACGAGGCCGGCGTTAAACATCGTGTAGGGTCCGCTCGACGTCGTTGCGCGCCAAACGTTGTATCCGCTAACGTCGCCTTCCGGATTTGCCGTCCACGATAAAGTAACTTCACCGTCGGCGGCGTCTGCCATCAACCCGACGGGCGCAGTCGGCGGACCGCCCGCCATCGTTGGTAATGCGGATACCATCGTGCTCGCGGCCGATTCGGTCGCATCGTTCGCAACGGCCGTAACGAAGTAAAAGTAAAGCGTGTCGTTAAAAACGCTCGTGTCGTTAAACGCGGGCGTTGAAAGCAGCGAACCATTCAGCAATGAAAATGGGCCGCCAGCGTTCGTAGCACGGTAGATGTTGTATCCGGCCAAGATCGACTCGACGTTGCTGTTCCAGGTAAGGCTCACGATGCCATCACCGGCGTTGGCGGCCAAGCCGGTTGGTGCGGAAATACCGCCGCACACGTTTTCAAAAATGCAGTCCACCCATTCGGGGTGATCGATAAACGGATTGCGATTGCCCTGATAGCTCGACACGACGTCGTTACGGTTGCGTTCCCAATCGTCCACCGGGTCTTCATGATGCCATTGCAACAAAACCGACCGCAGGCCCATGTAGGCGACCGACAGATTCTGACCTGTGCTCGAATTGGCGATGAGCGATACGTTGTCGGTCAGAATCAGGTCCGGTTCGTTCGCGCCGGTGATGCCGTGCGTACCGCCTTCGTAGCGAACGTCCAAATAGAACTGCGCCCGGGCGATATCGCCGCGTCTGCCGCGCCACACTTCCCAATTGCCGGATGTCGAACTGCCAGACGTCCAATTTGAATTGCCCGGGTAAGTGCCCGTTCCGCCGCCTTGACCGTTGTTGAACACGGTCGGCTCTTCGCTACACGATGCGATGCATCGGTCGAAGATCTTGTTGTTGCGCGTGGAGTTATAACCCGAATCGCAAAGGAACAATTGATAGCAGTCGGTATAGGGGTAGTTGCTACCGCCGTCGTCCGGGAAACCGTAAGACTTTGGCCAACTGTGCTCGCGATTGTACGGGCCGCTGCCGCCGCTCATCTTATTGATGCTTTGATTGCCGTAGACGTCGATGATCTTGCCGCTGTCGGCAGGGTCTTGCTGCGCGGCATTTAGGATATCCCACGTGTCAGTGGATGACGACGTATAGGGGAAGCGCGAATGGTCATCGATGACTTCGTGAAGCGTCGCGCGCAACGAAGCTGCCGACGAGGTATCGACCGAATCGTAATAGCCCGGCGGCGGCGCGGCGTGCGCCAACGTGGCAATCGAAAGACAGATAGCCGGAATGATCCGAGCGATCGATTGAGTTAGGGAGCGAACGTCGCGGGGCGATTCGGAATGCACTGGCATAAACGGGGTCTTCCTCGGTCGGGCTAGGTCTTCGTTGCAATTGAGGGACTTTGTTATCCCACGAAGATCGCCAATATGTTATCAGAATACGAGCATAGAGTTCCACCCCGGTGCAGCGTTGATGTGATTTGGAGCACCGTTATCTGACGGTGGGAGTTTGGGTAAGTGGAATCGTGGGAGGCGAATGGGAGGTCATTGAGTGTCGTGAACGGGTGCCGGTATTTTGCGAGCTTATCCCACCACCTCCCCATCCAACCAATTCGCTCCCGCAGCCACATCGACCTTAATCGGCACATCCAACGGGATCGCGCTCGACATGCAATCTTTGATCATCGCCACTTCCTTCTTCAGCGACTTCTTCGGGCATTCGAACACCAATTCGTCGTGCACCTGAATTAGCATTTTGCTTGGTCGATTCTCTGCTTCGATTTGGCGATCGAGCTTGACCATGGCGGCTTTGATGAGGTCGGCGGCCGAGCCTTGTATGACGGTGTTGGCGGCGAAGCGCTCGGCTTGCTGCTTGGCCGTCCGGTTGCGCGAGTTGATATCGCGAATGGCGCGGCGGCGGCCGAGAATGGTCTCAACGAAGCCGTGCTCGCGCGCGTGTTCGACGCACGAGTCGAGAAATGCGCGGATCGTGGGGTAGGTTTTGAAATACGCCTCAATAAAATCGCGCGCTTCGGCTTGTGTCATGCTGGTTGAACGCGCGAGGCCGAAGGCTGTTTGGCCATACACGATGCCGAAGTTGACCGTCTTAGCGCGGGCGCGCTGTTCCTTGGTGACGTCTTCGATATCGATGCCGGCCAATTGCGCCGCGACGGTCGCGTGAATGTCGCGATCGTTTTCAAAGGCGTCGCGCAGGGCCTTGTCACCGCTGAAATGTGCCAGCACGCGCAGTTCGATTTGCGAATAGTCGGCCTTGATCAACACGGACTTTTCGTCGCTCGGCACAAACGCGCGGCGAATCCGGCTGCCCAGTTCGGTGCGAATGGGGATATTCTGTAGGTTCGGGTCGCTGCACGACAGACGCCCCGTGATCGCGCCAATTTGGTGAAAACTCGGGTGAATCCGCCCGGTGCGATTGCTGACCATCTCGGGCAGGGCGTCGACGTAGGTGCTCTTCAATTTAGACAATTCTCGATATTCGAGTACGAGGCCGGGAAGGGCGATAGCCGATTCGGCAGCGAGCGTTTCCAGCACTTCCGCGTCAGTCGATCGCGTGGTCTTGGTTCGCTTCACCACGCGCAAGCCGAGTTCGTCAAACAGGATTTCCGCCAGTTGCTTCGTCGAGTTGATGTTGAATGGACGACCGGCCTCGGTGTGAATGTCTTTTTCCAGCTTCACAAGCCGGTCAGCGATGCTGCTACTGATCTCCGCCAGCACACCGACATCGAGCGCCACGCCACGTTGTTCCATCTTGGCCAGCACATCAACCAGCGGCATTTCGACGTCGCGAAAGAGTTTTTCGCCCGGCGAACCGCTGATTTGTTTCTCGAGCAGCTCGTACAGTTGCCACGAAATGTCGGCGTCTTCAACGGCGTAATCGACAGTGCGCGTCGTCTCGACTTGGGCAAACGTGATCTGATTCTTGCCTTTGCCGAGCAGTTCGTGCGTTTCAATTTTGGTATAGCCGAGCAGGTCGCGCGCCATCGCGTCTATGCCGTGCGAGCGACGGTCGGAAAGGGCGATGGCACCGGCAATCATCGTGTCGAAATCGATGCCGCGCACATCCATGCCAAACGCGCGCAAGATGAACACGTCGTACTTAAGATTCTGGCCACGCTTGGCGACCTTCTCATCCGCGAAGATCGGCCCGAGCGTGTCGCGCACTAGATCTTCGTCGAGTGTATCGCCGATGCCGCGCACGGGAATGTAGTAACCCTCGCCCGCCTGCCAACTAATGCTGATGCCGCACAAGTCAGCGTCCGCCGGATTTAATCCCGTCGTTTCCGTATCGAACGCGAGGGCCTCTTGTTTCTTGAGTTTCTTCACAAACGCCGTCAGCTTGGCCTTGGTGTCGACGAGTTCGTAATTGACCTTCGACTTGTCGAAAGAGCCCGCGCTACTCGTTGGCGCTATCGCTTCGTCGGCGTCGCCAAAGAGAAAGCCGGTTTGACCGTGCGCTGTGGTGGGCTTGCCGCTATCGCTTTTCGCCGCCGCGGCCTTGGCTTCGCGCGGCGCATCGGGGTTGACGTCGCCACCGACGCGTTCGACCAAACGGCGCAGGCCCAATTCGTTCAGAATCGGCACGGCACCTTTGGCGTCGATTTTGTCCACGGCAGCCGTGGCAAGATCGAATTCAAATTCGACATCGGTCTTGAGCGTGACGAGTTGCCGCACAACGTCGGCGCGTTCCTTAAACTCCAGAATGTTCTCGCGCAGCTTGGGTGTGAGTTCGTCGGCAGCGTCAATGATCGCCGCGACCGATCCGTACTTTTCCAGGAGCTGCGCCGCCTTCTTGGGGCCGACGCCGTTTGCTCCCTTGATGTTGTCGGTGCTGTCGCCCATGAGCATTTGCGCTTCGATCGCCAACTCTGGGCCGAAGCCCTTCGCAGCGCGCATGCTGTCGGCCGTGATCACGTCGCCCTTCATCGGGTCGTACATAAACGTGTGGTCGTCGAGCAGTTGATCGAGGTCTTTGTCGCGGCTCACCAAATACACGTCGAGGTCGTTACTTGCCCGCCGCCGCGCGATGGTCGCCATCAGGTCGTCGGCCTCGTAGCCAGACAGCTGCAAAATCGGGATGTTCATGCTCTGCACGATGCTGATGATGCGTGCGATCTGAGGGGCCATATCCTCGGGCGATGCGTCGCGATTGCCCTTGTACTCGGGGTCGATCTGCGTCCGAAAGACGGTGCGGTCATCGACGTCGAGCGTCATCGCTAAATAGTCCGGCTCACGGTCCCGCATTAGGTTGAGGAGCATCTGAGTGAACACGTGCACGGCCCGCGTGGGCTCGCCCGTGGGCGAACTCAGATTGCCGAAGGGGGCGTAGTAGGCGCGATAGATCTGGGCGTGACCGTCGATGAGATAGAGCGATTTGGCTGCCATACGTCGGGTTGTGTTCCGGTTGAGGCTGGTTGTCAATTCGGACGTTGTGCGTCTGAGGGAGGTGATCGGTTTTGGTGACGTCCTTTTGACAACTCGGACGATCTCTCCGTCTCCGCACTGGCAGCAAGCTGACCAGTGGCACCCAGAGTAGATTCGAGCAAGCTGACCAGTTGTACCCGGAGACGGCTTAGGCAAGCTGTTCCGTTGCGCGAAAGCGGGGCGCGATAATCGGTCGAGATTTGGCTTGCCGAAGAATTAAGATCGGACCCGTGGCGAAATCCCATTTTTATCGCTCTGGGGGGCGTTTTTGACGGGGTAGTGGGCACCGGTTCGTTGACATTCCCCTTTGATTTGCAGATACTTAGGTACTGTTGCGTCCTGAATCTGCCGCGCCCGGTGCGCGACGGACCCGCCTGACGCAGCCCCAACGCACAGTCGCAATCCAACCGATGAATCTTTCGCGTCTGGACCAACCGGCTGCGTTTAAGTGTCAAGATTTGCAAGCCGTCGCGCCGTTTAGGAAAACGCGCAATCCATTTGAGGAGTGTTTGTTATGGCAGGTGTATCTCCATCTCGCGGCGGTTCCAACGCGTCCACGATCGGCATGGTTGTTTCGATTGTGGTCGCCGTGATTCTGGCCGGTGTGCTCATCTGGCTGTTCACGATGCAAGAGGGCCTGCGGACTGCGGCGCAAAATGCGGATCAACAGAAGAACCGCATCGCGCGACCCGGCGAAGACAACAAGCTCAAGTCGAAGTTCCCTGAAATGGGGTCGGCAACCGACAGCGTCGCCGGCACCGCGATCAAGGGCACCGAGCAGTTGATCCAAAGCCTCGCAGGCGACGGCACGCTTACGGCCAACACTGCCGTGAGCGGTTTGAAAGATACGCTTAAGTCCATTCAGGATGCCAAGAAGGTCAAGAACCCCGAGCAGTACAGCGCTGCCGAAGGTGCCACGGCGATCATCAAGAACTTGCACGAAGAGTATGCAACGGCGATCGACCGCGTAAACCAACTCAGCGGCGAATTGAAAGAGAAAGAAGATGCGCTGCAAGCCGCACGCGACGCCAACAAAGATCTGAGCGACAAGTTCGACACGTACATCGCCAGGATCGATAAGCAGGTCGAAGAAATCCTGTTGGCCAAGACCAAGCTCGAAGAAAACAAGAACGCCGAGCTGGCCGCTTCGGAAGATATGCTCGCCCGTCAGCGCGACGATTTGAATTCCACGCTACGTGCCGCTCGCGATATGAAGGAAGAAATTCAGAAATACTATCGCCAAAGCGAAGCCGTCTTGGCGTCACAGTCTGACGCACTCGGCACGCTCAAGGGCCCGATCAATCCCAACGCTCGACCGTTGGCGAAGGCCAAGCGCGCGTTTGGCAAAATCCTAAAGATTCTTCCGGGCGATCCGCTCATGTACATCGATGTAGGCCGCAAGGACGGCGTCGATTTGGGCATGACGTTCAGCGTTTACTCGGCCAACGAAGTGATCCCGGAAACGGGTCGCGGCAAGGCCACGATCGAAGTCGTCAGCCTCAACCGCAGCACGGCCGAGTGTCGCATCGTGGCACCGCCGTCGCCCGACGATCCGATTTTGCAGGGCGATAAGGTCAACAACATCATCTTGTCGCGCGACAAGGGCAAACAGCAGACGTTTGTCGTGGTCGGCGACTTCGATGTGGACTTCGATGGTGATGTGGACCCGCGCGGCCGCGAAATGATCGTGCGTCACATCGAACGCCTCGGCGGAAAGGTCGAGCAGGAAGTCACGCCGTTCACCAGCTATGTCGTCATCGGTGCCGAACCCCGCGGCCAAAGCGTGGTTAACGGAATCGGCCGACCGCGCTTCGGCTCGGATCAGGCAGACGCCTTGTTGGCCAAGGAAGTCGACAAGAAGGATGCGAAGAAGGACGACAAGAAGGACGAAGCTGCCGAAGAGAAAGACCCCGACTTTGATGACTTTGGTTGGGGCGACGGCGACAGCTCGAGTTCGTCTGACGACAAAGACAAGGACAAGGACGACGGCGACAAAGACAAGGACGACGATAACGAAAGCGACGATGACGGCTGGGGCGGCGACGACGGTTGGGGCGGTGGCTCCGACGACGGCGACTCGGACGACAAGGACAAGGACGGCGATAAGGATGACGATTCCGGTTCTTCCGACGATGAAGACGAAGATGACGACTGGCGTCGCTACGATGGTGGCGATGGCGGCACCGGCGGCTCGGGCGTCTTCACGATCGATCGCAAGCCCGAAGTTAATCCGACGGTTCCGACGCTGAAGAAGCGCTACGCGAACGAAGCTGACCGCTACCGCGACGCACTGTATCGCTCCAAAGCGTTCTCGGTTCCGTTGCTCACGCAGGAGCAGTTCTTCAACTACGTCGGTATCGAAGGTACCCGCAAGGACGTACGCCGACTGGAAGGCTGATCGATTAATAAACGGCGACACGTCGCCGACTGACGAATAAATCAAAAAGGCCGCGTCATGCTTGTCATGACGCGGTCTTTTTTCATTGATGTCGGCAGCGTGCAAGGTTGTCCGCGTCGGCCTACACTCCCGCAATACGAGCGAATTCGATACACGTGTATTGCGCGAACCGGTAGGAGCCACACCAGCATGTCCACGACCCAGCCACTTGCAAACGGAGCGCAGATCGCCGCCTTAGAGCGAACGGTTGCTCCGCACATCGAGGCCGTCGGCAACCATCCGTTGTTCGCGCGGCTCGCGTCGATTGAAGACATCCGCTGTTTGCTCGAGCACCACGTGTATGCCGTGTGGGATTTCATGTGTTTGCTCAAATCATTACAGCAAGTTGTGACGTGCACGCGCGTGCCGTGGGTTCCCGTCGGCGATGGGTCGGTGCGTCGGCTGATCAACGAGATTTGTCTCGACGAAGAAAGCGACGAACTGCCCGACGGTCGCTGTTTCAGTCACTTGGAAATGTATCGGCTGGCCATGGTGGAGGCAGGTGCCGACGATGGGGCGATCGAGGTATTTTTAGATCAAATTGCCAGCGGCGTTACAGTAGATGACGCCATCGCGACTGCAAACGTTCCGACGCCGGCGGCGACGTTTGTGCGAAAGACATTCGACGCGATCGACAGCGGCAAGCCACATTGCGTCGCCGCGTATTTTTCCGTCGGTCGCGAAGAAGCGATTCCTGCGATGTTTACCAGCATCGTTACGAATGTTGCACGGGCACAGCCTAGCCTAGCGACGTTGTTGTTGTATCTCGAACGCCATATCGAACTAGATGGTGACAAGCACGGACCGTTGGCGATGCGCATGCTAGCGCAACTTTGCGGCGACGACGAACGCAAATGGCAGGAAGCGACCGAGTCCGCATTGGCAGCGTTGGATGCACGCGTGAAGTTGTGGGATGGGGTGCTTGCTGCACTTTCGTAGGTTACTTCGCATCTAGCCCGCGCTGCGTGACGAGATACGTCGCATAGCTGCCGAGCCAATGACCACCCTCGTAGGATTGTTCGTTTAACGCGGCAATGCCCGCGTCTCGATGCGTTTTGGCGACGGCTCGAATACCGGGCAAACGCGGGTCGCCTTCCGGCAGCCCCGTGGCAATGCCTTCGAGCATCCATGCACGCGAGAGGTTCAACCCATCCAAATGCACCAGATGACCGTCGCTACGGTCGGTGACCACGGCAACAGGCAGCCAGTCGGTCGAGCCATCGACGGGCAAACCGGGAAGAAACGCGCCCAACCACGCGGCGAATTCGACCGGCGACAGGATGCGTCGCATCACATCGGCCTCGGCAATCGCCGGCGAAAGGAAGTCATGCCCGCTGGGTTCAAATGCCAGGTTCGCACCGCGATCGCGCAGGTAGTAATGCCGCGCACGCTCTTTAACGAGTTGCAGAACCTCTCGACTGCCGCGCACTTGCGCCCAATCGTGAATCAATCCCAATGCAAACGCCGTTTGGCTATGCGTGCCACACCGCACCGGGTGCGATAGCTTCGGCAGCCAACTCGTTAGGCGCTTAACCACGATTTCTTCCAACGGTCGCAATGTTCCGGCCCATTGTTGCGCATCGGCATCTTCCCATTGATGCAATTCGGCGGATAGTGCTAGCAACCACGCCAAGCCGTACGGCCGTTCGAAACTCTTGCGGCCCTCGGCATGAAAGTAAGCCACTTCGGCGGCAACATTCTCGGCAGTGAAACTCTTAGCCAACGCGGCCCGAGCGCGTTTGGCGAATGGTGCATCGGGATAAAGCCGGATCAAACGCACGAGCATCCAGTGACCGTGGACGGCGGAGTGCCAATCGAAACAACCAAAGAATATCGGCGTGAGTTCGCGTGGCGGCTTCGCGTCGTCGTCGCCCTGCATCACGTGACTGATTTTGTTGGGGTATTCGCGATGAACGCATTCGAGGGCCATTTCGGCGAAGCGCGTGACGGTCGCGAGGTCGGAGGTGGGGTTTGTTGTCGGTGTTAGGTTTTGTGCGAGGGTAGGGGATGCGGTGGTGAGTAAGGTCAAGTATACGAAGGTGTGAGTTAATTGTTGTCTCGACGTCTTAGGGCAATCGGTTTGCGGCTTAAGTTTCATTCTATCCCTCCGGGATGGAAGTGATTTTTTCCTCGCTCATCCAGCGTTGAAACGCTGGGCTATTGTCCGTTGATCCCTAGCGGGATAAGGAGTTCGCATCGTAGCTGGCCCTAACGTTTAATTCTACGACATTGATTCGCCACGATTGGTCGAATGAGGTTGCGCCGGCAACGATTGAAAAGCCAGGCTGCCGTTGATGAATCAGTCTGCAATAGTTGGGATTGAGTAATGCGACTGAATGAATACGCGACGAGTCCGCACGCATGCCTTGAAGGGCAAGCGTGGCACCCGGCAGCGAGAACCCAAGGCGCGGCACACACCACCCAGCGTGCGACACTTTTGAATCAATCAACTAAAAGCGAAAAGACATATAAGAACGAAAAGACTCAAGTGTACGTCATATGCCGACCAGTCCTAAATCTCTTCCGTCCCGACATCCTCCTCAACGTCGTCGGTCGGTTCGCGATATGTGTCGGAGCGGCCTTCGCTGAGCTTACCCTTGCATATCTCGCGCAACAGCATCGTGGCGTAACAGCCCGACGGCAGAAAGAAGCTGAGTTCGACAAACAACCCGACGTCATCGCGACCATCCGATACGTGAAGGTCGGTCGGGAAGAATCGCAAAGGTCGTCGCGAGCCGCGCGCGTTAACTTGTCGAAGATTGGAAAAGTCGCCGAGCTTCACGCCTTCGCGATCGAGAACTTCCTGTTCCCACGTCCCGGGCGTGCCTTCGGCACGCGTCATCTTTTTGCCAAATAGCGGCCCCGTCGGTGAGATTTCTTTAGCAGCGGCGCGGGCATTTTCGGCGGCCTCGTCTTCCACGCGAAACACACTGCCGGTCTCGTGCTTGTAGGCCAAATCGCCAAGATAAAGCTTGCCCAACTCTTCGATGCGACGCGCCAGCACCTGATTAAACAAGTACGACTGATACGCGTTTACGTAAAAGCGCTTAAGCTTGTTGTCGATCGCGAAGATGGCGCGCTTGGGGTTGCCCTTCGACTTGGCCATCGCCCGCGCGGCGCGGGCATTATCACGAAACGCATGCGGCCAGGTCCGCGCGGCTTCGTCGTACTTACCCTTTTCGTAAAGCTGGCGCGCTTGCAAGACCTTGCCGGTATCTGCTTCGCTCGGCTTACCTAGCATCAGGTCGATCAACGTTTGCGCATCTTGCTGCAAAACGGCGCGACCCAGTTCCCACGTGTCACCGCGCAGCCCGAAGCGCTGCGAGCCGAAATAGTTCGGCACACCGTTCTCGGCGAGCAGCCCGGCAACGCGACGCACATCGTCCAGCCGATCCGGATCGACATCGCGCATGCGAATCGTGAAGTGGTTTCCACGCAGATGGCCGACTTTGAGTTTGTTCGTGTGATGGCTCACATTGAGGATGGCGATGCGCGGTATTTCGAGCTTCTTGATCCGCTCGGCATCGGCGTGTTCGAGGCTCAGCGTTTGAACCGTCACGCCGCGTGCGTCTTTCATGCCGGCAAGGCCGATATGTCGCGGCCCGACGCCGAGTGCCTTGGCGATATCCTGCACGGCCCGCATCGTGGATAGCCCGCGCTTCTCGATACGAAAATAAACATGCGTGCCTTCGCCGCTCGGCTCGTATGCGGGCACCTCTTCGACGATAAAATCTTCGTAAGATCGCTTGATGGTCGCCGACACACCGGGGATATCGGGCGTCAGGTACGGTAAATCGGTGATGGAGGCAGATGTTGGTGTGGTCATGTGCTGGCTAAGGTTTACAAAAAGTTGACCCTGTTTTGGGCCGAAGGTACTATTTAAAGAGGGTTGGGTGTTCAGGAATGGTTCCGCATTCCGCCCGTCCCGCAGGCTGCTGCCAAAGTCCGCTCTCGAACTGAACTCGGAAGTCTCGAGCGGCCTTCGCCAACCGCCTGATTCGAAACTCTGCGACAATCAGGTACACGGTATGCGCGAAGAAGCGCTCGAACGTTGCCAACAGGCAATCGGTATTCGATTCAAGGATGTTGCATTGCTTGAATCGGCGCTCACCCACGCCTCTATTGCCAATTCGCGGCTGGAAAGCAACGAACGGCTTGAGTTCCTTGGCGACTCTATCCTCGGTATGGTCGTTTGTCGATATTTGTACGACCATTTTCCAGACTATCTCGAGGGCGAGCTCACCAAGATCAAGTCCGCCGTCGTGTCGGGTAAGACCTGCGCCAAGATATCCGAAGACTTGGGCATGGCCGAATGCCTCTTTCTCGGCAACGGTATTTCGGGACGTTCGCGCTTGCCGACGTCGGTGATGGCAGCCGTCTTCGAAGCGTTGGTCGCCGCGATTGCGCTCGACCAGGGCGTGGAACGCGCGAGCGAATTTATTCTCGAATTGGTCGTGCCGCACATCGAAAGCGCCGCCATTAGCGAGCACAAGCACAACTTCAAATCGCAGTTGCAACAGTATAGCCAGAAAGAGTTGGGCTACACGCCGACGTACGAACTGCTCGACGAAAAGGGGCCCGACCATAGCAAGTGCTTTGAGGTTGCCGTGCGCGTCGGCCATCGACGGTTCGCCGGCGCATGGGGGCCGAGCAAAAAAGAAGCCGAGCAAAAGGCGGCGCTTTTGGCACTACATGAGTTGAATCTGGTCGAGGCCGAAGCGCTGACGCATTGATGAAGCGTCGCCCTATGCCTGTTAACCATTGAGAGCAGCGGTCGCGCTGTGGCAGCGGCTAATTCCGGTGAATACTGGCAAATCATTCACGGTTACGGCTATTCGCTAGCCTTGCCAAATCGATAAGTTTCGCATCGCGTCGCGACCTTCGCTGTTAATCCGCGTGGCCGGGTAAGCGCAAATCGCGAGCGTCGAGTAGAGCGTCGAACGCGTAGCCCGCTTGTTCGATATTTTCTCGGGCCCCTTCGAGACGGTCCACAACGGCGACGATTTTTTCGACTGTGCCGCCGGCTTCGGCAATCGCCTTGGCCGCTTCCAACACCTGGCCACCCGTCGTTGCGATGTCTTCCACAAGCAGCACTGAATCGCCCGCTTCTAGTGCACCCTCGAATGGCTTCGACGTGCCGTAGTCTTTCTTTTGGTTACGTACGATGATGAAGGGTAAGTCGCCTGCCATCGCCGTTGCGGCAGCCAGCGACACGCCGCCCAGTTCGGCACCGGCGATGCGCCTGGTATCGGGCGTGATGAACTCCGCTAAGCGGCGACCGACCTCGGCCAAGATGCGCGGCTGCGTTTCAAATAGATATTTGTCAACATAGAAGCTGCTCTTGCGACCGCTGCGCAGCGTGAACTCGCCTTCGAGATAACTGGCGGCGCGGATTTGTTCGGCCAACTCGGTTTTGCTGATGCTCATACGTTGATCTCCGGATCGCGCCGCGGCGTATTGCGGTGCTTGCGTTTGAGCGGCGCGATAATGTCTTTGAGGAATGCAGTCACTTGTTGCGGTGCCAGGCCGACGTAACGCTCGTGTTTCAAGACGCCGGCCAGATTGATTCCGGCAAACGCCGAGTCACCGGCGAGCCGGTCGAGTAGGTCGTTGCGGCGACCGTGGGTTTTGACTTCTTGCGCGGCGGCTTGCGAGTGCACGCGAATGCGTTCGTGCAATTCCTGTCGGTCACCGCCCGCGGCAGTGGCTTCCATCAGAATGTCTTCGGTCACCATAAACGGCAACTCGGCGTCGATACGAGCCTTCATAATCTCAGGGTATACGACGAAGCCGCGCGCCACGCGCGTCATGATCTGCAGAATGCCATCGGTCGCGAGGAAGGCTTCGGGAATGAGTAGGCGTTTGTTGCTCGAATCGTCGAGCGTGCGCTCGAGCCATTGTTCGGCGGCGTTTTGATAGGCCGACTGCGTGAGCGACATGAGGAATCGCGCCAAGCCCGTCGCACGTTCGCACAACATCGGGTTGCGCTTGTAGGCCATGGCCGAGCTGCCGATCTGCGACTTACCGAAGGGTTCTTCCATTTCCTTTAGATTCGCAAGCAGACGCAAATCGTTTGCCAGCTTATGCGAGCCGGCGGCGATGTTGGCGAGCGCCGACAGCACGTCGGCATCGACCTTCCGGGAATACGTTTGGCCGGTCACCGGCTCGCATTGTTGAAAGCCCAGCTTGCGAGCAACGCGTCTTTCGAGTTCGATTACTTTGGTCGCGTTTCCGTCGAAGAGTTTTAGAAAGCTTGCTTGCGTACCCGTCGCGCCGCGAATGCCGCGAAAACGTAGTTGATCGAGCAGTTCGTCCACACGCTGCAGGTCGCGCGCGAAGTCCCAACACCAAAGGCTCACGCGCTTGCCGACGGTCGTTAGCTGGGCCGGTTGATAATGCGTAAAGCCGAGGCACGGCATCTTGCGCAGCTCTTTGGCGCGATCTGCTAATGCGTCGACCACGGTGATCAGCCACTGTTGAACGATGCGCAGCGCTTCGCGCATGATGATCAAATCCGCATTGTCGACAACGTCCATACTGGTCGCGCCGAGGTGTAATATGCCGCGCGCTTTCGGCGCCAAATCGCCGTAGGCATGCAGGTGCGCCATGACGTCGTGACGAAGTTTTTTCTCGTGAGCCGCGACGGCGGCCAGATCGATGTTGCCGATTTGCGCTTTGAGTTGGCGCAATTGCGTCGTCGTGATGGGCAAGCCCATTTCGTGTTGGGCTTCCGCCAACGCCAGCCAGATGGTGCGCCAAGTATAGGCGCGTCGCGTCGGTGAAAATAGGGACGCCATTGCGCGCGAGGCATTGCGCGTGACCAACGGCGAGCGATACGTGTCGTCGATCTGCGGTTGCGCGATCGTGGTATTGCGGGTGCTGCCGCGCCGTGCTTGTCGGCGCGTTTTTCTCTTAGCCATTGAGCCTCAACAAGTCGAGTAGGAATGCACGATAGTCCGCCTCGAACTGATCGAGGTCGTCGGTCACGTAAGCTCGAAACACCGCCTCGCCGGGGCTGACCTGCGGTTGTCCGCTCACCCGGTTGGCATTCATAACAGCTTCGGCGCGGCTGCGCAGGTCATCGCTGCCGAGGTCGTTTAGCAGATTTCGAAATCCGGCTCGGTAGTTACTGGGAGCGCTGTCGTCGAGCAAGAATAACACGAGCGACCATTCCTGCGCGTAGTAGCTACGCACGTGATTGGTGTCGCCGTGGACGGCGGCCCCGGCGTTGGTTTCAAGAATGTCACGCAGCGGAATTAGCGCGTCGCGAACCAATGCTTCGCGAAGAAACGGTGAACGAAGCGTATTGCGGCGCGGGTCGAATTGTGGAACGCCATCGACGAAGTCAAACGACTCAAAATAACACGCCAATCCTTCGTTGATCCACGCCGGTATGCGACTACGACCGGTCACTTCGAGATATTGGTGCAATCCTTCGTGGGCAAGGATTGACAGCGTGCCGCGCTGCGATGAATAGTGCGAGACGGTAATGCCGCGCTCGGAGTAGCCGCCGCGTCGGATCCGTTTGTACGTGGCGAAGCGCGCCGGGGAGAATTCCTTGGTGAAGCGTTCCCAATCGCTGCGCGAACAAAACAGGTAGGTGTCGAGCGGTTGGCTTGGTGGGTTGGAAGTTGGCAGCAACTTCTGGTATTCGTCGAAGCAGCTTTCCAGAAATCGCGGCAACGCCCTCACGAATTGGTCGCGCGTACAGGTGGTGTAGAGCACGTAATTCGGCGACGAAATCTTGCGGCCCGTGGTCCGACCGTAGGTCCAGTCGGCTTCCGTCGTGGCGACCGGCTCGGGGGACGAGGTGAAAATGTTGTTCGATTGGCTGCATCCGAGCGGCAGCAACAGTGTGGGCAACCACCAGAACAAACATTGCGAGCGAAGTCGAAACGGCAGTGGGCGTCTTCCATGAACCATGGCTGGTATGCTAGAAACACCCGCGCGATCTGGCAATGTCGGGCTGCGGTCTGCTTAACAAATGGCCGCATGCGTCGCCCTGTTGTCGACGCATGAGCGACAGCGGCCTATCATCAAACTTGCGACGCGCATTAGGGCGTGTCGACAGCGAGTAAGGGGCGCAAGAACATGTCCGACGTGGAAAAAGTAGTCATCATCGGGTCCGGCCCGGCCGGTTGGACGGCCGCCATTTACGCCGCGCGGGCCAATCTCAATCCGCTGGTTTTTCCAGGCAGAGCGACCGGCAAAGATTTGATGCCCGGCGGCCAGTTGATGCTGACGACCGACGTGGAGAATTATCCCGGCTTTCCCGAAGGTGTGACCGGCCCGGACATGATGCAATTGTTCGCCGCGCAAGCATTTCGCTTCGGTACGCGTGCCGTGACGGATAGCGGCGTTAAGAACGGCGACGAGCTGGATAAAAAGACGCCGCTGTGGAGCGCCACCTTCCAAAACGTGGCGTCGGTGGATTTGTCGCAACGCCCCTTCGTCGTCAAAGGCGATAAAGATTTTGAAGTGAAGGCCCACGCCGTGATCATCGCCACGGGGGCCAAGGCCAATTGGCTCGGCCTCGAGAACGAGCAGCGATTAGCGCAATCCGGCGGCGGTGTGAGCGCTTGTGCGGTGTGCGATGGGGCGTTGCCGATGTTTCGCGATAAGCCGCTGGCTGTGGTTGGCGGCGGCGACTCGGCAGTTGAAGAAGCGACCTATTTAACGAAATTTGCCTCGAAGGTGTACATGATTCACCGTCGCGACGAGTTGCGGGCCAGCAAAATCATGGCCGACCGAGCGCTCAACAATAAGAAAATCGAGATGGTCTGGGATTCGGAGGTTACCGACGTGATCGGCGACGACGTGATCACAGGCGTGAAGATTCAAAACAACAAGACGAATGAAGATTCGGAGCTGGCCGTTAACGGCTTGTTCATCGCCATTGGCCATACGCCGATCACTGGCTTCCTGAACGGTCAGCTCGATACGGATGACAAGGGCTATCTCATTCTGGAAGATCTATACCGTTCCACTACGAAGATTGAAGGTTGCTTCGCGGCTGGCGATGTGGTGGACAGCACGTACCGACAGGCGATTACCGCCGCGGGTATGGGCTGCAAGGCGTCGATCGACGCGGAGCGCTGGCTGGCCGATCAGGGAATTGAATAGCATTGATTGAAGCGAACATGCAGTTTGCAACAATGGCTACGACGTAAGCTTCAAGAACGAGCGGCACCTAAATGCTCGTTTCTACATCCTTTCAATTCAGCCTTTTCTAACGAACGAAAAAAGCCCCGGTCAGGCATGACCGGGGCTTTTGTTTGTTTACGAGATGTTGTGCCGAGTGAGCAGGAATGCTTGCCCGGCGTTTCGCTTAGCGGCGAACCGCTTTGCGACGGCGTCGCATCATCATGATGCCGAGCAACGTGAACGGCATGGCCGATACACCACCGAAGAACGGACACATCATGCCGCCCGGTGGCATTGGGGTCGGCCCCGGCGTCGGTGTGCCGGGCGTCCCCGGTTCCGGATCGCAGGCATCGCCCAAGCCGTCGCCGTCGGCATCGGCCTGATCGGGGTTGGCCAGCGTCGGACAGTTATCGACACAATCGGCGACACCATCGCCATCGCTATCGACATCCGGCAGGTTACAACCGCACTGTCCCGGCAACGTCTTGTTCGGATCAAACGGACAACCGTCCGCGTTGTTCGGAACACCGTCGCCGTCGTCATCGCCGGCCGGCGGGTTGAACACCGTACAGTCCGGAACGCCGTCACCGTCGCCGTCGCGATCGGAGGTGCCACAACCACACACGCCCGGAAGCACCTTACCCGGATCGGTCGGGCAGCCATCGCAGACGTCGCCGACGCCGTCGCCATCGAAATCGTTCTGATTCACGTTGGCAATCGCCGGACAGTTGTCGCACGGGTCGGGTGTGCCGTCACCATCACTATCGACCACAACCGGATTGAAAACATCGGGGCACGCATCGCAGACGTTTCCGACGCCGTCAGCATCGGAGTCAGCCTGATCGATGTTGGTGATGTTCGGACAGTTGTCGCACACATCGCCAAAGTCATCCGCATCGGAATTCAACTGATCGGAGTTGGCGTCGTCCGGACAGTTATCGCAGGCATCCGCAACACCGTCAGAGTCAATGTCCGATTGCGATGGGTTGGGCACGCCGGCACAGTTATCGTCGCAGTTGACGGTATTGCCGCCGACGCAGGGGTTATCACCCGGCGTACCGCTGCCATCACCGTCTTCGTCGATACCGTCACCGTCCACATCCGGGTCACAGACATCACCGATGCCGTCGTTGTCGAAGTCAGCCTGATTGATGTTCGTGATGAACGGACAGTTATCGCAAGCATCGCCAAGGCTGTCGCCGTCGTTGTTCGGCTGTACACCGCCCACCAACGGGTTCGGAACGCCCGGGCAGTTGTCGACGTCGTCATCAACACCGTCACCATCGTCATCAGGCGGATTCACCGTAATGTCGATCGTTTCAGTGCCAGTGACGCCGGTATCCGGATTCACGACCGTCAGCGTGACGGTGACCGTACCCGGTGTGACGAAGGTGTGATTCACGACTTCGCCAGTGCCGGAACCACCGTCACCAAAGTTCCAGTTGAACGTGAGGCCCGGATTCGGCAGCCCTGATTCATCGCGCGTTTCCGACGCATCGAAGATGACGGTTAGCGGAACGCGGTTTCCAGGATTGGATTGGTTGCCATCGACACCGTCCGGGAATGTGACTTCCACCTGCGGGAACAATTGAATGGCAACTTGGCCACCCAAGATGCTGATCGGGAAGCTGTAGGTCGAGAAACCGGCAGTCAGGAATCGGAATTGATCCGGAATGGCGGCATCGTCGTCAAAGAAACTGTGGACGCGATACTCAACGCCCGAACCACTGCCCGGGTCCTCTGCGAGGATAAGCGTGGTCGCGCTCGGCACCGACAGCACTTCGTAGAAGCCGGGGTTCGGACCGGACACGATTCGCACCAAGTCGCCACGCTTGAACGTAACCGCAACGAACCGATTCGGGTCGCCCGGGTCTAGTTCGAGCATGAAGACGCCATCCGTATTCGAAACGGTTGCATCGGTGCCGACGATAGCGCTTGAGTTGATCGTGAACGACACTTCGTTGTCGTCGGAGGCGTAGTTCACACCCGTGGTGGCCAGATTCGTCTGGACGCCTGAGTGCTGGCCTTCGACTTCCCAAACTTCCGCTCCTGGAATGGAGTCATCCACACAGGTGAGCGTCCAAAGCTCTTGCTTGGCCGTAGTTTGGTCCACTACCTTGTCGTCAACCGTACCGCGACCGCGATTGTTGCTGTCCACAAAGGTATCGGAGAACAGCGGATCAACGACGTTGTCCTGACCGGGGGCCGGGATTGCTTTGGCGTAGAAGAAGTAGTCGCCATCGTTGAGTTGCGACAAGTCGATCTCAACGAAGTCGCGCGAAACCCCGCCGACAGCAGGGGCCTTGGTCTTGATCGGAGCAAGATTGCCGTTGCCATCGTAGCCTTCGTTATCGTCGTCCACGAAGAACTGGTAACGCGTACCGCCGAACAAGTCGAAGGCGGTGAATTCAAGGCGATAGCGCGGCGGATCATCAAACGCGATACCACCGGGAGGCGCCGTAATCTCAACGGTCGGGATGACGCGTGGTCGCCACGTGAACGTAACGAGCGACTCATTCGCGAACGTTTCGATATCCTCGATCGCAATCCCACTCAGGCCAGCCGAGCCGGTGCTGTACCAGCGGGCGCTCGGGTTGGTATCGACATCATTCCAACGGGTAAGGCCGGAGGCACCAGGGAACGGGTCGCCCCCGTCACCATTATTCTGCTCGAGGTTATTCAGACCGTCCCCTTGAACGATTTGATAAGCCGAGTGCGAGCCGAGGCGCTGTTGCAGCGGGAAGCCTTCGGAATTGCCTTCCAACCCCAGCGGCGAAGGGAAGCCCTGCTCGGTGAAGTCGGTGTGCATAATCATCAGACCATCGCCCGGCAAAATGCGCGAGAAGTTGATGCGGAAGGGCGACGGCGGATCGACGCGCGTCAAACGCCAGAAGTAGAACCGCTCGGCAGGTACAGACGGGTTCTGGTAATAGAACGCCGAATCGTCCGCGTTGAACGCAAAGTCGGGAACGCGAATCACCTGCGGTTCAAACGGTTGCAGGACTTCGCGCAGGTTGGTGACTTCGATCCACGGTTCGTGATCGGTACCGAGTCGCGGAATACCCTCGCCAATTTCCTTTAGGAACGGTGCCGGGTGCACGAATCCACCGGACATGATGTCCCAGATACCGACGGCTTCGTTCGAGATACCGTTGATATAAACGTCGTAGTCGTAGAGGTCGGGATAGCCTTCCCAGACGTGTAGGAACTCGTGAGCCATCAACTCCTTACCGAACGTTTCGGTTTCAGCAATTACGCCTACTTCACCGCTCTGACCCAAACCGGTCGTAAAGTCGGAGAAGAGGATCGGCGATAGCGGATTGTCGGTCGATTCGAGAATATTGATCGGCAAGTCCATGCCCGGAGCAGGCAACTGGAACAAGCCGCGACCACCCGGTGCCAGACCGTCTTGGTAGAGCCCCGGCGGCAACAATACCG
>JAUIHO010000279.1 GCA_030432035.1 Phycisphaerae bacterium | reverse complement strand
CTCCTATCCGAACAACGGCGACATGGTTCTGGATACGGACAACCTGCAGTCCTTCCGCAACTCCAACAACAACTACCGGAGGTTCCGCAACGTCGTCGCCCACGAGGCCGGGCACGGACTGGGGCTCGACCACGTCTGCCCCGACGTCAACACCAAGCTGATGGAGCCCGCGCTCAATACAAACTTTGATGGGCCGCAAGAAGACGATATCCGCGCCTTGGCCTTCCTTTACGGCGACGTTTACGAAAGCAACAACACGTTGTTCACCGCAATCCCAATCGGTTCGGTCGCATTTGACGGTGCCGAGGAACTTCTCGTGGCCGACGCGGCTATCGAACGGGCAGGTGCAAGCGACTTCTACAAATTCAGTGCGAGCGCCGGCGCTCAGGTCACCGTCGATCTATTCCCGGTGGGAACGTCGTATCAGCAAGGCGCACAACCGACGACCAACAACCCGAACCCCGGCACCAATATCGTGAACGCCCTGTCGATTCATGACCTGCGCTTGCGAGTGCTAAACGGCGCTGGCAGCTTGATCGATTTGGCCAACGCAGCACCGGCAGGTGGCGACGAGTCGGTCACCTTCACGGCCCCTGCCGATGGCACATACGTCGTGCGCGTGGATGCCGTCACCAATACCGATGCACCGCAGCGTTACGAAATGTTGGTATCGCGCGGCGCAACGCCCGAACCTGAAATCCGCCTGACCGCCCACGGAGCGACCACTCAAAACATTGAAAGCGGCGACACGTACAACTTCGGCAACGTCACGACCGACGCCAATCGCCATACGTTCTTTTCGATCAACAATGACGGTGCGGGCGATTTGAACCTGACGGGCAATCCGATCGTCACGATCGGTGGCCTGCACCCGCAAGATTTTGTGGTAAACGTGCAGCCGCTCGACGATGCAGTTGCCCCAGGCGGTACGGTGAGTTTCAACATCGGCTTTTCGCCGTCGGCAACGGGCACGCGCCAAGCCTTCGTATTCATCAACAACGACGACCAAGACGAATCCAACTTCGCATTCATCGTGACTGGCAATGGCACAACGGCGTCAGCACCCTCGACGGGCGCGGCGGAGATTCGCGTGTTCCAAGTCACGCCCTCGTTTGTGTTCGGCAAGGTCGAAGTAACCGACGGCGGATTCTCCGATTTCCCCGAGACGTTTCTCGGCGAAGAGCAGGCGATCTTTTACTTTATCGAAAACCACGGTGACGCGGACCTGCTGTTAACCGGCAACCCGCTGGTGAATGTCGTAGGCGGCGCTTCGGGATTCAGTCTAGTGGCTCAGCCGGCACCGCAACCGATACCCGCAGGCAATCCGGAAAACTTCGCCCGCTTCTTCCGCGTTCGATTCGATCCGAACTCGACCGGCACCAAGACGGCGCGCGTGTTCATCGAGACCAACGCAAACAACACGGTCGGTGCGTTCGATTTCACGCTTCGCGGCGTCGTGTCGGAACAAATCGAAGACTGTAACGGCAACGGTATCGACGACGCCGACGATGTTGCGGTCGAAGATTGCAACGGCAACGGCATCCCAGATGCGTGCGATATCGACAGCGACGGCGACGGCGTGCCCGACGATTGCGACCTGTGCGACGGTGAAGACGACAACGCCGACAGCGATGGTGACGGCGTGGTCGATTGTCTCGACGCGTGCCCGGTCGATCCGGCAAAGACGGAGCCCGGCAACTGTGGTTGCAACAACGAAGAAACCGCCGACTGTGGCATCGAAGTCTGCCCCGACGGTGACGATGACGCCGACGGCGTGTGCAACTCGGACGATCTCTGCCCCGGTGAAGATGACCTGCTCGACTTCGACAACGACGGCATCTTTGACTGCATGGACGACGACATCACCCCGGAAGAAAACGAAGGCGACCCCAACGGTGAAGCCGATGACGATACCGGTAACGACAATGATGGTGGTAACGACAACACCGGCGGCAATGACAATACCGGCGATGCCGACAACACGGGTGACAACGGTAATGACAACACCAACGATGATGACAACACCGGAAACAACGGCAATGACAACGGCAACCAAAACAATGAGGACGATGGCAATGACGACAATGACAACGTCGCAGCCGACGGTATCTGCGGCACGGGGGCCGCACCCGTGATGCTGATGGCCGGTGCTTGCATGTGGGGCGGCAGCCGCCAACGCCGACGACGACGTTAACCCAAGTCGACCGGGCTTCTTAACTCAGGGGTGCCCGCAACCCGGGTGCCCCTGCCCCTCTCGGGCTGGGGGACGACCAAGTAGGGTGCGTCCCTCGACGCACCGAGTCATCACACAAATTGGTGCATCAAGGGATGCACCCTACGAATAGTTCGACCCAAAACAAACGCTTTACGCACACGGGTGCCCCATCCTTTTCGCAGAAAAGGGTGGGGTATCTTCTTTCACAAACAGCAAACAACGAACCGCACGATCCCCCACCCTTCGCTATCGCGAAGGATGGGGCACCCGGTTCATCCAGAGTCGGGGGACGACAACCTTGAAGCAAGCCACTCCGCATATCCGTCGATACAATCAGGTAATGCCCCCGCACGAAGACGACAACACGCCTGCCGATCGTCGGCAGTTCTTTCGCAAGAGCCTTTCGCACATTATGCGACCGGCGGCGGACTACATTGAAAAGAAAATCCCCAAGCTGGCGGATCAAGGTGATACAACTCCGAGACCGTTGCGACCGCCCGGCGCGCGACGCCTCGAAAGCGATTTTTTATCGACCTGCCTGCGCTGCGGTAGCTGCGTCGACCATTGCCCTGCCGATTCGATCACGTTGATTAAGACCGACGATCAAAACAAGGGTACACCGACCATCGAACCTACGCGCCGTGCGTGTGTCATGTGCGACGATCTTACATGTATGAAAGTCTGCCCGAGTGGCGCACTGCAGTTTGTCGAACGACACGAGATTCGCATCGGCCTCGCAGTTTGGCGACCCAACGTGTGCCTGCGAACCACTGCCAAACCCAGCAGCAAAGACGCGTCTTGTCAGATTTGTGTCGACGTATGCCCCGTTGGTAACGACGCCATTCGCATCGACGACGGCCGCATCCACGTGATCGACCCGCGTCCGACTGGTTCAGGTTGCACGGGCTGTGGCGTATGCGAAGAACAATGCCCGACGGCACCGGACAAGGCGATTCGCGTGTTGCCGTATGCGTCGCGGTTTAAACAAGCTTGAATGATGATTACGCTCCGGCTTAATCTATAGAACGTCGGCGAATTTAAATTGACCACCCTTTTAATCGTGCAAACAATGAGAATTTCAGGAAAATCAAAGAAGGCAACCGACCACTGAAATGCCCGGCAATAAAGCTCAATGCCCAACATGTTTTAGCGAACTCAGACTGCACGAGGTTGCGCCCTGCCAACAATGCGGGCACTTCGAGCATGAGTTAGAGGATTGTCGGCTGGGCAGGCATACCTACGCATGTTACCGTTTGTTCAATTGTATCGAATTGAATCTATGTGACTTTTGCTATGTTGACATGAGTTCTGTAACGCTACAAAGAGGGCGTCAAATTAACATTGGAAAAATCGACTTAGTTAGGGAACTTCCAACCCAATTGACAAGAGCATTGGTCTGTGAGGATTGCAATCTACAGCCAGCGTTCGCGACGTTTCAACTCTTTCTCGAACAAGACGTAGCCAACGATGCGAGTGGAAGATTTAACCAGTATGTCCACAGGACATTGCGAAAATGAACCCTGAATCTATCGTCAATAAACTTCGAGCCCGATCGCGCCGACGCCGCATCTTGGCCATCGTCGGCATCTTCGCCGGCTTGCCCTGCTGTTTGTTCGCGCCATTATTACTCGGCAGCTTATTTTGGTTTTCGCACGGCCAATTGTTCGGATTCATCCATTGGAACTATTTCTTTCTTGGTGCGACAGTCGTATGCCTGCCGTTGTTGTTTTCACTTGAGATCCGCACGAAAGGCGGCTATCTCGACGGCGTCATGTCCGACCCCGGTCCGGAACTACCGGGCGGTGCAGATGTCGCTCGTCGGTTGATGGTGTTCGGTATGTTGCCGACCGTCGCGGCAGGCGCCGCCGTCGAACCGCGCCGCAGTGTGGCCGGTGTCGTTGAGCTGTTTTTGTTCGGCCCGCGTCTCATCGTCAACGGCATCAGGCATCTTCGACAAACGCGTAAATTACCGCCGACGAACTTGAAACTTGCGGCCAAAATCGTGACCTTATTGTGTGAACGCGAATCGGGCATTCCCATCGAGTTGCTCAAGTCGCGCAAGGTCGAACCTGCCGAAGTCGACAACGCCATTTTCTGGCTCGTCTTCTACGGTTGGATCGGGATATCCAAGGATTGGCAGAAGATTTTCATTTATAGCGAGTCGCGTGCGGCGTTGGGGGTATAACGTTTGCAACATTTGACGATCGCCCCCCGCCCGTTCAAAGTGAGCCTATCGTCAGCAGCACGACGACGATTGCACTGAAGAATCAACCAATCGATCATTTGGGTGCGACATTATGTCCGACAACAAATACAGCAACCGTGCCGCCGAGCCTGTTGGAGCCTTTCCGCACGCCAAGCGCGTGGGCGATTTTCTATTCCTCTCGGGCATTGGTCCGCGCGTGCGCGGTAGCAAAGAGATTCCCGGCGTAACGTTTGACGCGGCGGGAAACGTGGTCGATCACGACATCGCTAAGCAAACGCACGCCGTCTTTGAAAATATCCGCCTCGTGCTCGAAGACGCCGGTGCCTCGTGGAATGACATTGTCGATGTGCAGGTCTTTCTCACCGACATGAAGCGGGATTTCAAAACTTTCAACGAAATCTATCCCGACTACTTCGCCGGTGACGAAAAGCCCAACCCCACGCGTACGACCGTAGAAGTCGGCGCGTTGCCGACGCCCATCGCCGTCGAACTCAAAGTCATCGCCTATCTGGGCAAGGCCTGAGCCGTTCGCTGGCCAATTTTCGCAACGACGGCACAATAATCCGTCATGCCAACGCAAACGCCAAAAAAATACATCGTCGTCGGTGCCGGCTTGGGCGGTGCCGTCATGGCGAACTATCTCGCACAAGCCGGTCATACCGTTGAGGTGTACGAAAAACGCCCCGACCTGCGGCAAGCCGAAATCTCTGCCGGACGCTCGATCAATTTGGCGCTGTCGGTGCGCGGCATTCACGCGCTGAAAGAAATCGGCGTCATCGACGAGGTCATGAAAGAAGCCGTGCCCATGCCCGGTCGCATGATGCACGGCGTCGATGGCGATCTCACCTATCAGCCTTACGGTAACAAGGGTGAAGCCATTCACTCGGTCTCGCGCGGCGGGCTTAATTGCATTTTGCTCGATGCCGTTGAGAAGCATGCGAACGTTACGACGTTTTTTGAGCATCGATGCCTTGATGTGGACATGGATGCACCGTCGGCCACGTTCGAGCGCGCCGACGGCAGCACCGTCACGGCCACGGGCGACGCCATCATCGGCACCGACGGCGCGTTTAGTGCTGTGCGCACGCGCATGCAACGCATGGAGCGGTTTGATTACAGCCAGGACTATCTCGCGCACGGCTACAAAGAACTAACGATCCCGCCTGCCGATGGTGGCGGCTATCGCATGGAAAAGAACGCCCTGC
>JAUIHO010000030.1 GCA_030432035.1 Phycisphaerae bacterium | reverse complement strand
CTCGCGATGATTGCAATTGGTGTGCGGCCCGATGCTCGATCTTCGGCAATCGCACGATCGAGTTGATCCAACCTGATTCGTCCGAAACGATCGGCTTCGACGAGCCGCAATGCTTCCGTTCCCAATCCCAGAACATCGCACGATTTCTCAGCCCAACCATGAACAAGTTCCGAAGCGTAGACCGCAGGTGCTGAGATCGCGGAACCCCAAAAACCTCGGTTTTTGACTGTTGGACAACGTGAATTTCGCGCGACGAGAAGGCCTATCAGATTCGCGACTGTTCCTCCGGAAACGAGTGCTGCCGATGCGGTATTTGGGAAACCCATCGTTTCGCGCAACCACCTTAGCACGACGCGTTCAACGATGGTTGCACTTTGATGAAAGCCCGAAACGTGAGCATTCATACCGGACATTAACAAGTCCGCCAATATTCCGGCATGCGTTCCGGTTCCGTGAACCCAACCCCAAAACTTCGGATGAATATTTCCAGTTGGATGCGGCCATACGCTTTCGAGAAACTGCTTATAAACAGATTCGAGAGGCTCACCGTTCTTCGGTAGCAGTTCGTCCGCAAGCGCGTTGGTTGCGGCCGTCGGAGCAGTCCACACGGGCTCGTCGCGAATTGAGCGCAGACGACGAGAGATCCGGCCGGCCGCATCGGCAAGCAGGGCTTCCGTATGCGACCAATCCGCAGGATCGAGCGTTTCGCTGAGAGGATCGCTGGCATCGAATTCAGTATTGAATAATGTTGCGATATCGTTGTGATTCGTCATTTCGATGCTTTTCTTGTATCTGCAATTGACGGTACGTCGGGACCGTCTCTCCACGAGGCGTCCTGTCGACATGTGCGGATCGATTCAACAACAGAGAAATCTGATGGCGCGACTTGAAGCAATCCGTCACGCTGGAGCGATTCAGGATCGGGCCACGATGTTAAGTAGCCCGAATTCTCAGATCGGTGCGATCGAAGGAACCGTTCAACGAACATGCTGCGTTCCGCATAGAGAATCAACATGTCCCAAATACAAAAGGAGGCGTCTTGGTATGCGTCGGTCCACACTTCAGATCCGCGAGGGAGTATCCAAACGCGGGTGATCAATTCATTCTTGTTTTGCCAATAGCAGAGTATGGCGTACAAACGATCTGTGCCTTCGTGGAGCACGGAGAACGCGACGCCAATACGATCGTTGGCCGCCGCATCCGGCAAGGACGAAGTTACAAGATTGAATGCCGAGCTGATGGCGGCATAGTCGACGTATGCTTCTTTCCGTCGGACGTGGTAAGTCCGACACGTCCATCCATCTAGTTCTATCGTGCCGACTCTTGAGATCAAACGCGTCTCAGCCGCTGGTGCTGTTTCAAGATTTGAGCAATGCCCTGCGATCATCAGTACGCTCCTTGGCGCGTCGAAGTAGGTCGTGGCATGTTCGGGCCCTGAAGGTCGAAGTACATTCGTCGATGCATACCGATATCGGCGAGTGAAAACTCCTCTCCAAATTGAATAAAGCCAAGCTTGGCGTAGTACGACGCGGCGCTCGTTCGCGCATTACACCATATCCCTCGTGCTCCAGTCGCTCGAAGTCGCTCAATCGCGGATTGCAACAACGCTCGACCAATGCCTAACTGTTGAAGATCGTGACGGACGGCCATGCCGCGAAGCCGTATATCTGCCTCCCCCATTTCATTGGCAGGCGCAGTTTCGGTGTAAAACGAAGCAACACCGACTATACAACCCCGAATAACAACTCCAATGTGCAATGCACCACTATTGCCATCCTCCGGGTAGTCAATGCGTTCGCGGGGCTGACCGGGACGAAGAACATCTTGCCGGATATCGTGCGTCGCTTGTGGCGGAATCTCGACAATCGAATAACGCTTCTCTTTCGCGGCGACTTCAAGCGCCGACGGCGTAGGCTGGTCGCCCTTCTCCGATATCCTTGCCATCAGTCGCGACTTCGCATCGTCATACCAAGTGCTTCGATCGAGTACAAACACATTGACATCGCGGCTTCGCCCATCGCGACATACTCGATCGCCCTTTAATAGAGCGACATGACGCGCGCCGATTTTGACGATCGCTGTCGTCGCACGAATATTCAGCACATCCACAACAAACCGAATCCGCTCGATGCCTGCACAATTTAGCGTGCTCTCAATCATCCATCGCTTCGCTCGCTCATGGCATCCGCTTCCCCACCACCCCACGCCAAGCCACGTCGCACCGATCTCGATTTCCTTCGGATCTCTTGTGGGAACAAAGCGTGAAGTTCCGACCGCGCGATTGAGCAACGTGTCGCGGATCACCACAATCCTGTGTCCGTGTTCAATATGGTCGCAACGTGCATTCTCAACCCAAGCCGCAAAGCCACTTGGACTCACCCCATCAGCGGCGGGATCGAATGCCCAAATGCGACCATCGCGGGCGCACGTTGATAACTCGGCGAAGTCCTTCTCAGACAAGTCTCGAACTTCAAATCGGCTGTACAGATCGACGGTTTGCCCCACTATCTCATCTCCCGCGCGGCGGCGATGTAGCGACGTAACTGATCGAGATGATGCAAGTCGTGACCGGCTTCAAGATGGACAAGTTCACCAAGCGTCGTTTCGCCACGTTCAAGATGATGGCTGGGCAAATCAAATCGGTGCTTGGATTGTTCCAATAGCGCAACGTCTGCACGTTGAATCGACGAAAAGAGTTCAATATCCTCGAAGGCGGTAGCCCTTTGCTCCGATCGAATGCTGACGAGTTCTCTCTCGTCATACCCGGTCAAGACCGGATGACGTCCCGACAAGATCATTCGGAAGCGAAGCGACCTATTCAGAGCCGAATCGACAAAATGCATAATAATCTCCCGAGGCGTCCACTTTTCCGCAAATGGTCGCATCTCGAGAACACTTTGTTGAACGTCCTCGATAGCCTGTCGGATCGATTGCGGAGTTTCAGCGAGAACCTGCACGGGATCACGATCGCCGACTCGATTTGTAAGACTTCGCGAATACGCGACATGATCGACGACCGACGATTCGGGTTCCATAATTTCCCGATCAAACTTCGTATCGGGGGACGAAACGATGAGGAATCTCGCAAATTCGGTTGTCGTATTCTCCGCCGTATGGATGGTTCCGGGTGCAATGAAGACAACCGTATCTTTTCGGAGACATGTCTTCTCACTTGGCGTAGAGATAACGAGTTCGCCTTCAACGCCAATAAAGACTTGCCAACACGCCAAATGGTAATGCATGGGCTCGGTCCCACCAGGATAGAACACTTCTTCCTTTACGCTGATCGGACGCTCGTTTAGGAGGTCCTTCAGATGTCGATGTGCATCGAGCGACTCGATCTTGGCATCGAACGTCACACCTTCAGGTAATCTGACGCCGCGGAAAGTAAATCGGGATTCCATTCGACCTGAATCAAACGACGTTCTCGAGTCTACTGATTTACCCATGGACCACTTTTCCTTTTCTATCCGTTCCATTCAACGCCAACAAAGCCTCATTTTCGCTCAGATTTCGACCGGTGATGATGACACCTACTTTCTTGAAGTCACGACTTACGCGACCACAGATTAGCGCTGCGATTGGCGCAGCCGCTGCGCCTTCGATCAGTTCGCCGGCCCATTCAAAAAACTTTCGCTGTGCAACTCGAATTTCGTCGTCACTGGCGAGCACAAAGTCCGCGAGCGATCGGCGCAATAAGCCGAGCGTATTCTCAAAGGGTCTTTCAACCGCAATTCCTTCAGCAAACGTCCGACTTGGCATCGTGCGTGAGACACCGCTCCGCCAGGACTCATACACTGCGGGCGCTTGGCTGGATTGCACACCAATGACCGGAACCTCCGGGCAATGAGCTGATGCAGCAATGATGCAACCGCAAGCACCGCTCCCTCCGCCAATTGGCACAACCATGGCATCGAGGCCTTCACACTGCGAGAGGAACTCACTGGCGTATGTGCCGGCGCCAGCAATGATGTTGGATTCAGTTGTATTGACGAATCGCGCGCCTAACACAGCCGCATTCTCGAGCGCCCACAATCGCGCTGACTCAAATCCCTTACCGCGCTCGATCACCGATGCGCTGAGCGCCCTAATCCGCTGTAATTTCCTCGGATTTGACTTTTGCGGAACGACAATCGTCGCAGACATACCCAACTGACGCGCTGCTTCGGCAACCCCCAGACCGTGATTGCCGGTTGACGCGGTGACGACTGCTGTGACGCCTTGATCGCGGAGTTTGCTTAAGTGCACCAACGCACCACGGACTTTAAACGCGCCAATTTCGTGATGATTCTCGTGCTTGAAACAGACACGACGCTCAAGTGATTCGTCACAAAGTGCATAGCGGTGCACCGGAGTCGGCGCGATGTGCTCTCTCAGCCTCGAAGCGGCTTGGTCAATTTCCAGAAGCGTGGGAAACTCGTCCTGCCCAGACAGGCAAACGTCCCGTTCCGCACGATTCACGCTGTCGAACATTGCGATTCCTCCAACCAACTTGATGCTTGGAGAAATCGTAGACTTTCAGATTATGTACACAACATAATGTACAATTCTCTTAATTGTCGCCATCCTCTCGCCCTAAATGCTTATCTTCAAGTCCTTTACAAAATCCTCGGCGAGAGGTGAAGGCAAATGTGAGGTCGCAACCCGAATACCCGATCCAGTCGCTATACGGTATTCATGCCCAGGTCGCACACCCCACCCGCGTTTCCAAAGTTCACGCACACAGCAAGTCTCATCTGGTACGCGGATCCAAACACATAACCCGGAGGAGCCATTACATTCGAGGCTGGCATCCTGAACAGCACGGATAAGCGTCGTTCGACGAGTATCGTACTCCGCCATTGCTGCACGAACTGACATCGCAATCCGCTCGTCTCGACAAAGGCGGGCAACGGCGCGTTGTACTGTCCCCGACACCCAACCGTCGATTGGCGCGCTTCGCGTTTGAATCTGACCGACGACGTCGCGGGTGCCCGACAATGCGGCAACTCGCATGTCCGGCCAAACGAGTTTGCTCACCGACGTCGCGCAAAGCCACGACGAACGCAACGGATCGAAGGGCAGCGGCATTGGTCTCTGCCGCGGAAAGGCCATGTAATTATCGAGTATCCAAACCGGGTTTGCAGTTGACTTGCGACTGATTCTCGCGAGTTCCGCCGCGCGCTGAGGGGTCAAAGATGCGCCGAACGGATTCTGAGCAAAGGGTGTAAATAAAACCGCTGCAGGCTTCCGACGAAGTCCAAGCTTAAGTGCTTCCGGCCTAATGCCTTCATCATCTACTTCAAGCGGGATCGGTAAGCACCCGTTAGCTCGAACAAGCCCATGATGCCCAACAAAACCGGGATCTTCTACCAAGACTTCAGATCCGCTCACGCCTAAATGCGAAAGCACTGCATCCAATGCGCGCATCACACCCGGCATGACGATCGTCGTCCCGTCATGCAAGTTAGAAGGGCGCAGTGTATCGGAAATAAAATCTTTGTACTCGGGATGCAGATGTTGATCCGGGTAATTCCAAGGAACGGCTGCAAGATGTTCATTGACAATCGACGCAGGCGGGAAGAGCGCCGGATCCGGAGTGGCGTGAGTTAGATCGATGATGCGAGACGATTTGTCAGCCGTTGACCCTTCAAGTCCACGCGGTCGCGTTGAGATCACCGTGCCACCGCGACGTTTGGTATGAACGAGACCTCGCCGACGTATGATCGCGTAAGCATCGGCAACCGTACCGTGCGAACCAATTCCGCAATCGACAAGATCGCGTATGGTTGGTAAACGCTGGCCCGACGTCAGCGTCCCGATTTCGATCAGTGCTTCCAAAGCCGCAGCGATCCGCTCAGCTTCGTTTCGGCCCTGCACCTTGCAAAGTGCCCGTGGAATCTCTGCCGCAAGTCGGTCGGCAGGAAAACAAAATGAAGTCTCGGGCTCACCCATTCCCGAATTGTACACAACATAACCAGATAGACGGGTGATTGATTACGCCATGGTTGCTTCCAAAGCTTCAATTGAGTCGCACTCGATTCGATCGGCATTCGTTTGCGGGGCGGAACCACTGCAACCCTGATGATTTCGGTCAGCCAACGCGAAGGTCGCCCGCCCGCGACGCTGTATCGGTGCTTTTTCGACCGACAGCCGTAAGTCTTAATTAGTAAAACACTTACCGCTCTTATTACCCCACGCAGACCGACAAAAACGACAAAAATCAAGGCCGTTTTAGAGTGGAACCTAGGCGTGTGGGGCCTCTCCTCCAGTTTCCCTATTAACTTCAATTCAATGCCCCATCAAAAACACTCGCGCTTTTCTTATCTACCATCGGCGACGAAGTAGAGCTGCTGCCCTCCATGCGATGCTGTAATCGAACACCATTGCTGCGGTATTCAAACCGCCACATTTTTACTATTTCAACAACCACAAAAACTCCACATTCCCGCCCTGCCCGGTAATCGGGCTTGCGACTTTCCGCTCCACACGCAAATCAAGCGCTGCGATATCCTCTTCAACCCCTGCCAACACATCATCCATAAACTGAGGATTTAAAACACCGCCATCGAGTTGATCTGGTTGCGCTTCGTAGTGCGGTTTGATTAACGAGATGATGCAGCCGCCCGGTTTCAGCAGGCGCTTTGCCGACGGAAGTATGTCGCGTTGGCGCGTCCAGCCGACGTCGAGCGTGACAAGATCGACTGGTTCCGGCAGCGCGATCAAGCGCGCGTCGGCGCGTTCCTTCACGATCACGCGCGCATCGCGGCGCAGCTTGTAATCGACAACGCCGTAACCCTTCTCAACGGCATATACCTTGGCCGCGCCGGCTTGCAATAAACAATCGACAAAGCCGCCGACATTGCTACCGAGATCGGCGCAGACCAGCCCCGTCACATCCAGCGCGAATGCATCCAGGGCCGCTTGCAACTTCAACCCGGCACGCGAAACAAATCGTCGGTCATTGGTGTTCGACATTTACAACACTACCGAGCAAAATAAAAAACCGGCGACGCTGCCAACTGCATGGCAACCGTCGCCGGTTTGAAGATCGACATAATTATGAAGACGCGCTTACGAGCCCGACTTCAGCGCGTTTACTTGCTTGGCCAATTGGCTCTTCTTTCGCGCAGCTTTGTTCGTATGAATCGTGCCGACATCGGCGAACCGATCGAGCAACTTAGCCGCCGTGCGGAATGCCTTGTCGGCCTTATCCGCATCTTTGTCATGAACCGCATCGTTGACACGTCGCACGGCCGTCTTGATCTGGCTCTTGCGGCGACGATTGATCTCGGCGCGGGTCTTGCTCTGTCGAAGTCGTTTTTGCGATGAAAGCGATCGGGCCACGTAGCTGCTCCATTACGATTATCACAGCACCGCCGGCAATTCGGCAGCACATTTCTTGCCAAGCCCCGTATTAAACACCGATTAGTCCCCGGCGACAAGGGCCTCGAGCCGTTTGCGGGCATCGCCATCGCGAAAGTTGTAATCGGCCTGAATGATCTCGCCGTAGGCCTTTTTTGCCTCATCGTCGGCGTTATTTTCTTCGGAAGCCCTTGCCATCCAATAGGTTAGGTTCAGGTAGTCCGGGTCTGTGCGGCTCGGGATATCCTCTTTCCCCGACCGCAACACGTCGATCGCCTGATCGTAAAACCGCTTCTCGAAGAAGCACCGGCCCAGATACAGCCGGGCCTTGGATCGCACGCGACCGTCGGAGACGGCCTGCTGCAAGAGCGGAATCGCCTCATCGAACTTCCGTGCCAAGAAGTACCGGTAGCCCAGCTCAAACTTGAGCCGCATATCCGTCGGGTACTGCTTCAACCAGCCGGTGAAGATGCGAATCTCCGCCTCCAACTGCTTTCGCTTCGCGGCAACCAACTGTTCTCGCAGGTCGTCGTCGTCCGGGTTGGCCTTCAATTGCTTTTCGATCAGTCGCCGCTCGCGACCGAACCGCCGCATGCGTAGGTCGTCGGCTTTGCGTCGAAACTGGAAATTGCCGTCCTTCTCGAACTGCTCTTCAAGCAGCCGCACGGCATCCATCTCGTCGGCTTCCGTCTCGGTCTTGGCGATCAAACCCGCAAGATGGATCAGCTTGTTCGCAGCCGTCGGGTTTTCTTCCCAGTCGCGCCGCGCCGCATCGATCTGGCGTTGACGGTAATCATCAGACGTGACCGGCTTCTCGCGATGCTGTAACTCGACCTGCGCGTCGCCATTATGCAGCGAGCCGGTAAAGCCCTCTTGCTTGTCGAAGCGCCCATTAACAATTGCCAAATCGCCGGAGGCCGACGCCGCAGCACGATGGGCCTCGCTGCTTTCGGGTTGATAGCGCTTCCAAACGCGCGCGACATTGATGCATGCCTCAAATATTTCCTTCGCGGCCGCGTCCTGATTGGCGTCGCGCGCCATTCGGCCGATTTGAATCATTTGGTCGCAAATCGTCTGATACTTGCTAGCCGACTGTTTCTTTCCGTTGGCCAATGTCGCCGCAATGATCGGCGCCACCAACCGCGCCGCCGCGTCTGCATTGCACCTTACGGCCTGTGCCAACACCGTTTCGCACGTGCCAAGGCTGGCGGGGTCGTACCCGAATAAAAACAACGCATTGTTGAGATTCGCGACCGGGTCTTTGCCGCCCGTCGGATGCTTGCGCTTTACCGTGAAACCGGGCGGCTTACCGCCAGCGGCTTTACGGTTGGACGCCACCCTCCACAACGGTTTCAGCCCTTCGTCTAATGCGTCCGGCCAATGCGCCAGACCTTGCGCGTACAGCTCGATCGCGTAGTCGTAGTTACGCGTGGACTCGGCCTTTTGGGCATGCTGAAACAGCTTCTTGGCCGTCTCAATACCCTTGGCGTCGCCGACCAGTCGTGGCGACGAAAGATTCTCCGCCGAAGGTGGCGGCGGCGTAGGTTGTTCGGCAGGTGAACTCATATTTGGTGCAAGGTCGCGACGAACCGACGCGAGATTTATCCCCCGTCGTATCGTCTCTGTGAGTCGGTTTCAATTGCGGAGGACGGCCCCCAAGGCGGCACTGCAACGGACCTTCGCGGTTTTCAGCCCGGCTGACTCGCCTTATCATCTATTGTAACGTTAATCGCGTTCGATGAGGAGTTTACGTTGCCCGGTCCGTCGCTCGATCAGTTGCGCGTCATTCATTATCCAGACGCTCGTCTGAAGCAGGTCTGCGCGCCCATCGACCAAGTCGATGACAACGTTCGCGCGTTGGCCACGCGGATGCTGGAACTCATGCGCGCCGAAGACGGCATCGGCCTGGCCGCACCACAAGTCGGCGTGTTACAGCGGCTCTTCGTCTGCAGCGTGCCCGGCACCGACAAGGACGGCAAAAAGCGCGATCTCGTCTTCGTCAATCCGGTTTTACAGGACTTTGAGGGCGAAGACGTTGCCGAAGAGGGCTGCCTTTCCATCCCCGATGTGCTGGTTCGCGTGCGACGCCCCACCGCCTGCACCATCACCGGCCTCGACCTCGACGGCAACCCAATCGCCCTGCGCGGGACCGACCTGTTGGCCCGTTGTTGGCAGCACGAGTGCGACCACCTCGACGGCAAATTGATCACCGACCGCATGTCGGAAATGGATCGAATCGCCAATCGCAAGGCCTTAAAACGGCTCGAATCGCGTCGATAAGGCCGATTTTTCGGGAATTCCAATAATTTTCTGTTAATTGATGGCAGGAATGCCCAAAATAGAGGGGCTATGTCTGCCAAAGTTCAAATCGACTATCTGTTACAGGCCGCCAGTCGCAAACACACCGACGAACTTCGCCTGCGAGCAGGCCAGCCTCCGATGGTGTACAGCGAGAACAACTTTCGCAAAGTCAACGCTCAGCCCGTCACCGCTGAGCAAGTCGCCATGTTGATAAAAAGCATGGCACCGAGCGAAGCCCAACAACTCATCGCCGCCAACGGTCAATCGAAGTTCTATTTCGATTTCGGCAACAAACGGTTCTTCGTGCTGGCGGCACAGTCAGATCAATCGCTCGACCTGCGAATTCGTCGTTGTCATTAGGATGGGTTCGGCGTTTTCATGCACGATCTCTAATCCTAACCTATCGCTTCGACGAACCCCTCTTGGTTGCCTTTTTCTTACCGCGTTTCTTTGCTTTGCCTTTCTTTTTGGTTGCCTTCTTGTTCGTTGCAGACTCACTGTGATTGGATTGAAGACGCGCGAGTTCGGCCTGCATATCGGCCAGTTGCTGTCGCACAGCGTCTAAATCGTCGCCGCGTCGCATCGTGCTCTCCGGCTGCGCCTCGCGCGAGTCGCTTGCAGATCGCTCTTCCGTTCGGCGTTGTGCCGAATCCGGCATCGAACCACTGCGATCATCCGGGTGCAAATTTGTCGGGCCGTTACCCATGCCGGGCATCATCATGCGCGCCCAATCGAACGGGTTGGAACCAGCAAAGCCCGAACGCGACAAGAATTGATCGAACTGCGAGCGCGACTGATTAAACGCATCGAGCGCCTGAGCGAAGTATTGATCAATGAAACCCCGCATGACCGACTCGTTGGCTTGAATCGCCTGATGCAAGAGCGACGAGGGGAACAATTCCATCTTGGGCGGGTCGTGCTCGAGGATGATCTGCGTCAGCACGACGTTTGTGATATCGCGGCCGGTCTCCTTATCCGTCACGACGATTTCGCCGCCGCGTCGGACGATCTCGTAGAGATCGGTCAACGTCACATGTCGGCTCGTGGTGCCATCATAAAACCGTCGGTTGGGGTACTTCGTGATGTCGTGGCGTTTTGCATCGCTCATATCTCGATAATACCTCAGTCGCGGGGGTTCGTATCGCAATCGGATTTCTTGCCCATGCTAATGCAACCCATACCGCCTAAAATATGCCGCAAACGCAAATTCACACCCAAAATATTTCCGTCACCGCGCCTATTTATTCCACCCAAACCATTAAATATTAGACACTTACAAGCGATTTCAGTTCATTTTTGCAAACGCACAAATTCCTCTTGCAAACGCACAATTCCGCCGATATATTATCTATAGAACAAACGGGATAACGGTGGCAGAGGCCAGTGCGGTACGGCCTGACACCCGCAATAAAACGGTTTTTGACAACGAGGATTTTGACATGGCTCAAACCACCCAGACCAAGACGGAAAACACGCAGGACATGTTCGAAAACGCCAACAACAGCTTCCGCTCGGCCATCGACGCCGGCATGAAGTTCCAGCGCGACACCTTCGACATGATGACCAAGGCCTTTAACTTCGGTGGCTTCAACTTTGGCGACGTCAACGAACGCGTCGAAGAAAACACGACCGAAGCCGTCAACATGGTTCGCAAGAACGCCGAGCAGACGCAGAAGGCATTCGACGAATCCTGCAAGAACGGCCTCGGCATGATCCGCAAGAACTTCGACATGATGAAGGCCGAAGACAAGGACATGGTTGCCCGCGCCACCGACATGTGGACCGCCGGCTTCGATGCCCTCAAGGCCAACGTCGACACGACGGCCAAGACGGCGACGCAAGTCATGGAAACCTACTCGGACTTCGTGAACAAGTCGGCCACCAACATGACCAAGAAGGCCGGCAAGTAAGACGCATTGCAACGGCGCGTGAGCGTGCGGCAGTCGAAGCGGCTGCCGTCGCCACCACCGATCGTTGGTGCACGTCATCGGCGAAACCGGTAAGCGCCGCAGGTATTTAAACAGCACCGGCATGTTAGACTCACACCCAGCCGCCAACTCGATTCGACACCTTGGTAACACCCGGCGGCTCAGAATCCCCACACCCATCATGCCGGTGTGACATTCCCGAGGCCGCGAGCGGCGGAGATCGCGCTCGCGGCCTCGTTCTTTTCGATCGCAACATCGACGCTTGTCGATACACTGCGATCGCCGAAACAAGTAAGGATGCTTGAGACCAATATGAGCGCAGCAGCCAACAGCAACAATCCGGCCGAACAGTGGATGCAATACTGGACCGACGCCATGAAGCAGGCCGGCATGACGCCACCGCAAATGCCCGGCGCGACCACGAGCGGAGAACCCGCCGCGGCATTCACCGATCAGGCCAAGCAGATGCAGCGCACGTTCTTCGACGCGATGGCACGCTATTGCGATGACTACATGCGCAGCGAAGAATTTCTCAAGCAAATGAAACAGAGCATGGATGCGTCGCTCGCCTTCAAGAAAATGATGGATGATTTTCTGGTGAAGGCACAGAGCAACATGCAATCGCCGGTACGCGGCGATGTGGAAGATTTGGCCCATATGCTTCGCGGAATCGAGGAGCGCATCTTCGATCGACTCGATCGATTGGAAGAAAAAGTCGCAGCAGTGGAAGAACAACAACAGGCGGAGGGTTCGTCGGCGCGGACCTCCTCCTCGGCGCGGTCAACGCGTACCTCTTCCGCAAGCCGGGCCAGTAAGAAGAAGTAGGTGCGAGTGTTCTAAACACCGGTTGCAAACCGGTGCCACAGCACTCTGTCAGAGCCGCGCCCGTAAGGAAGCGGTAACGGTAAGGCAGCGCGGGAAGCTCGATATGCTGATTGAGCTTGCCCCGTAGGAATAAGAACACCGGTTAAAAACCGGTGCCACAGCGCAAGATTGCCACAGCGCACACGGATGTGTGAACCGAATAACGAAGCGAGAAACGATGACGACGATGCAGAATCCATTCGCAGCGATGATGCCGCCCAGCCCGATGGCGTTTTTCCCGACTTACGAAGGCATGATGGAACGTATGGCCGCTATGCCGCAGGTCATGGAGACCATGCAAAACGTCAAAGTCGGTAGTTCGCCCAGCTCGGTGGTTTACTCTGAAGACAAGCTGCGCGTGTTGCATTACGAATCGGACATCGAAAAGAAATACACGACGCCGCTCGTGCTCAGCTTCGCACTCGTCAACCGCCCTTACATTCTCGACTTACTGCCGCACAAGAGCGTCGTGCAGCAATTCTTAAGGGCCGGCTTCGATGTGTATCTGATCGACTGGGGTGTGCCGACGCATAACGATCGACACCTCACCATCGAGCATTACGTCACGCGTTACATGCGTAACGTGCTAAGCGCCGTTGCCGACCTCACCAACGTCGACGAAGTATCGCTGTTGGGCTATTGCATGGGCGGCACGCTGAGCGCCATGTACGCCAGCTTGTTCCCCGACACGCTGAAAAACCTCATCCTGATGGCGGCGCCGGTCGATTGGAGCGACGACGAAGCATTGCTCATCCGCTGGACCGACCCGAAGTATTACGACGTCGATGCCATCATCGATGCCTACGGCAATGCACCACCGCACATCTTGCAGGGCGCGTTCGGCATGTTGAAGCCCGCGGCCAACTACTTCGAAAAGTACATCGGTTTCTACGAACGCATGACGAGCCAAAAGTTCGTCGAAGAATTTGCGGCCATGGAAACCTGGGGCAACGATAACATCCCCGTTGCCGGTGAGACCTTCCGACAGTTCGTAAAGGACTGCTTCCAGAAAAATCTGCTTTCACAAGGCAAGATGCGGCTGGGACGTCACAAAATTGATCTCAAAAACATCACCTGCCCGATACTGAACCTGATGGCTTCCAACGACCACCTGGTCACGTGCGGGCAAAGTGCGATGTTTAACGACCTGGTCGGTTCGACCGATCGCAAGGCGATCACGTTCAAGACCGGCCACATCGGCCTGTCGGTCAGCAGCCGCGCCCATAAAGAGTTATGGCCGCAGGTTTGCGACTGGTTGGGCGAACGGTCGGAAGAATTGTAAGTTTGTTCGTCGCGATGCGTTGCTGCGCGGCGACGAAACTCCCTCTCCCTCGAAGGGGGAGGGCCCGGGTGAGGGTAACCCTCGCCGCCAACGAATGAGATTTCACGAGCCCCAACGGGTGGCTCGACGACATACAGAACTCGGTTACCGGCCTGCGGGCTACGGGGGACCACATCATGAAATTCAGCGGTAAGAACGCCATCATCACCGGCGCGGCCAGCGGCATCGGTCGCGCAACCAGCCGTGCCTTAATCGACAACGACATTCAATTGCTCGGCGCGATCGATCGCAACGAGATGATCAAAGATCTGGCGAAGGAAACCAACGACAAAATCGGTCGCGAAATCGTCGTGCCGTTTGTCGGCGACGTTACCAACGACGACTTCCGCAAGTCCGTCTATGCCGAAATGAAAGAACGCTTCGGGCCGGTGCACATCTGCATCCCCGCCGCAGGCATCACGCGCGACGCACTCGCCGTGAAGCGCAACAAAGAAACCGGCATGGTCGAAACGTATTCGCGCAACCTGCTCGAAGAAGTGTTCACGATCAACCTCGTCGCTCCGATTTTGTGGGCGATGGACGCCGTCGCCTCGGTCGCTGAAGACCGCATGGCCAAGGGCCTTAAGCGATGGGAGCCCGCCGAAGGCATGCAAGGCGCGATCGTCTTTATCGGTTCGGTTTCGTCGGCCGGCAACAAGGGGCAAATATCTTACGCCGCGGCCAAGGCCGGCCTCGAAGGCGCTCAATCGACGCTCTCCAAAGAAGCTATCTTCTACGGCGTGCGCTGCAGCATCATTCACCCGGGCTTTACCGATACGCCGATGGTTCGCGCCATGGGCGACGATTACATCGAAAAGAACATTCTGCCGTACACGCAGCTCAAGCGCTTGCTGCGGCCCGACGAAATCGCCGACGCGATTTGCTTCATGCTGAAGAACTCGGCCGTTAGCGGATCGGTTTGGGTCGACGCGGGCTGGCACCCGGCTGCTTAAGGGGCTGAAGGATTTCGGCGAAACGCGTACGCAGGCGATTTGCGTACGCGGGTAACCCACATGCGTTTGATTCGCCGAAAGACTAACGATGACTCACGAAAGCCCACCCGTGGCCACGGGTGGGCTTTCTTTTCGTTCGGCCCTTGGTTTGCGCGGCGGATCGGCTTTTTTTCGTTCGCTCGGCAGATGGGCTTTTTCGTTCGTGCAGCAAAGGGGCATCGTTCGTTTATGAGGCAAATTTGAACTCCAAGTTCAAATTCTCATACGCCGCCCGTTGCCTCCCCCATCTCATACGCAGCCCTCCGCATCCCTATCGCCAATCAAAAATTTTCTGGACAACGCCCCGCCGATGGCGTTACGCTTACCCAACTTCGCCGAAGCAATTTCACGAACCGAGACGGCGGTTACCAAACCATGCCGCCTTGTCATATCGCGATTTCGAATCGCAACGCGGCTCGACGCCGCAGGAGATAAAATCATGGGCGTTCTCGATGGAAAAACCAGCCTCGTCACCGGTGCCTCGCGTGGAATCGGCAAAGCCATTGCGCTCGCTTTGGCGAAGGAAGGTTCCGACGTCGCCCTAACATACGCCCACAAGCCCGAACCGGCCGAACAGGTTGCCGCGGAAATCGAAAAGCTGGGTCGCAAGGCGCGGTTCTACAACTGCAACGTTGCCGACCCTGGCGCGAATGACAAATTGGTCGACCTTCTGGCTGCCGATTTCGGCCAAATCGACATCGTCGTGAACAACGCCGGCATTACGCGCGACCGCTCGTTCTTGAAAATGGATCGCGAGATGTGGCACGACGTGTTGAACGTCAACCTCACCGGCCCGGCGATGGTCATTCATCGGCTCGTCGGCCAAATGCTCGAACGCGGCGATGGTCGCATCGTAAACATCACCAGCATCGTCGGTCAGATGGGTAATTTCGGCCAAGCCAACTACGCCGCCGCCAAGGGCGGGCTCATCGCGCTGACCAAAACGCTGGCACGCGAATTCGCGCGCAAAGGCGTCACGGTCAACGCCGTCGCGCCCGGCTTCATCGAAACCGACATGACGGCCGACGTTCCCGAAGTCGCGCTCGATAAAGTTCGTGAGCTAACGCCAATGAGCCGCCTCGGCAAACCCGAAGAAGTCGCCGCCGCCGTCGTCTTCTTGGCTTCACCGGCCGCGTCGTTTATCACGGGCGAAGTGCTGAGCGTGAATGGTGGGATGTATATGTAAGTGCGCAACCGCCGCGCGCGGGCGATCACTTGAGCCCGATTTTCAATCCCATTTCTTCTTTCAAATGCAGCAGTGCTTCCGCATTGCCCTTTGCATCGTCGACTGGATGATGCGTATGGGCCGTCTTGCGCAAATGTTTGAAGTTTTGCGACATATCTTTCACAAGCCCTTTATAAAGCGACCCCAAATTGCTCGAACTGAACCCAAACGGATTCGCGCCGGTGAAGTGATGGAAGTACCAGTTGATGAATTGCCAATCGAAGCCGTTGTTGTCCGAGATGAACATCGGGCGACCACGACTTTCGACATCGAGCCATTCGGCGAAGGCCGTCATCACTGTTGCGGGCTCATCGAACGCCATCGTCTCGTCGCGGCTGAATCCGCTGACGGCCAAGGCTTCGGGAATCCAATTCTCTGAAATCGGGCGCAGTTGCCCGTAAAACGTCTTGGCAAGCGATGGCTCCACCACCACAGCGCCAAATGATATCATGGAATAATCACCGGGAATCGGGCCGTCGGCCTCGATGTCGACCATTACAAAACTCATTTTTCTATCCTCGAAACGTAAATAAAAAACACGTCAAACAACTAAACCATTAACACAAATGGTTGAAACGCAGTTCAATAAAATATCATCATAACAATTCCAAAAATCTCGTCGATCTTAAAACACATCCTTCCCACCACTGATCCGCTCTTCCACGCCGTCCGCACGGCGGGCAACTTCGAACAGAATCTTGCGAATCTCCTGCAAATCCGCAGTCTCGGCCAATTGGTTGGATGTCATCACAAAATAGTCTTTGCCTTTGATCGTGCGCACCGCGAATGCGCCGTAGAGCAGCTTGGCATTCGCCCGCATCAGGCTTTCAACGTGCTTGGCGTCAAACTCACCGCAGATCGATAGAAAGCTGATGATGTCGTGGCCATCGTCGTCGTGACCGTTGAACGTCACGTGCACGCGCTGCTTGCGATCGCCGCCGAGCGAAACCGTAATGCGATGTCCGGCGGCCGTTTCCTTATGGTCGAAGCCGGATTCATGGGCCACGCGCTTCAGCAGCGCTTCGGTCTCGGCCTGCATCACTTCGGGATTAGGGTTGGGCGTGAGTTCGTCGCCGCCCTTCGCGTCGGCGGTTAGCGCCAGCCCGCATTGAATGCAAAACTTGGTGCCGCTGGTGTTTTCAAATTTGCAGGCATTACAGACGGCCATCGCTCGGTCCTTTCAAATCGGGTATTGAATCTGCGGTTATGTTGGGCGGAACGGCAGCCCTTCGCAAGTTGCCGCGTAGGATGCACCCCTGACGCACCAAATGCTCAATTCAAATATTGATGATACCCCTTGCGATACAACTCAAACACGATCGGTTGATCCAACCCGTTGATGGGCGTTTCGACTTCGCTCATATCCGGCGGGAAGACAAAGCACGCCTGCAACACCGGCGGCGTGAGATACTTGGGTTGTAACGACTCGGGCAACGCCACGCGCTCGGGCAGGTCGGTCCCCGCCAACATAAAGCCCCACGTACCGAACGTCGGCACCAGCGTGTGGTATGGCCGTACTTCAAACCGCGTCGTGTTTTCCGGCCCCCAACGCGCCGCCGACGCCGTGTGGATGATGCACCAAAACGCCGAGCGCGCCCGAAACGGGCTCGTACACTGACAACTCATCGTGCCACCGGCCCGCAAGTGACGCCCCACGAGCCCGTAGAACACTTCGGAATATAACTTGCTCAAACCAGCCGCCGACGGATCGGGCAGGTCGATCAACACCACATCAAACATCTCGTGCGTTTGTTGCAAAAACGTAAACGCATCCTGATTGATAACGTGCACACGCGGGTCGCTCAAACTCTTATCGTTGATCGATGCCAGCAACACGTTGTCGCGAAAGTAGCGCGTCACATCGGGGTCGAGATCGACGATGTCGATGCGCTTCACTTCCGGATATTGCAACACCAACCGCGCGGCCAAGCCGTCGCCACCGCCGAGAATCAACACGCGTTCGCGCTGTCGCGCTGCGGCCATCGGCGGATGCACCAACGCCTCGTGATAGCGATATTCATCGATGCTGGAAAACTGCAGGTGACCGTTGAGAAACAGGCGAATGTCGTCGCGCCACCGCGTGACAATCATCCGCGCGCCGGTCTTCGTCGTCTTGGCGAGAATGATCTCATCCTGATAGAGCCGGCTTTCAAAGTGCTTAACAAAACGGCCACTAAAGATGACGGCAGCGATCAGAAGGACTGTCGCAAAAATCGTGACGGCAGCTAACGGTTTGCGGCGCGGCCCCACTCCCTTCTTAAATACCAATAGCAACAACCCGCCAACCCAGACGTTGGCTAAGCCCGCCACTAACCCCGCACGCACCAACCCCAAGTGGGGCAGCAGCGCAAACGGAAACGCGATCGACGCAAACAACGCACCGACGTAATCCGCCGAGAGCACATTCGCGAGCGTCACGCGCAGCGACGTCACCTCTTTGAGTATGCGCACGACGAGCGGTATTTCGAGGCCGACCAGCGTGCCGATGATCAGCACCAGCCCAAACAGAATCGGCTCGTATAGCTCGGTGTAACTAAACGCTGCAAAGCCGATTAGCGCCGCCAGCCCGCCCGTCACGCCGACGGCTACTTCGATAAAGATGAACCACGCGACCAGATCGCGCGTCACAAACCGCGACAGGAACGAGCCGATGCCCATCGCCGTCAGAAAGACGCCGATGACGAGTGAAAACTGCGTGATCGAATCGCCCAGCAGATAGCTGGAGAGCGTGCCGGCGACCAGTTCGTAAACGAGACCGCACGTGGCCGCCAAAAAAACGGCGACCACCAGCAGCGCGCCGCGCCGCGATGTGGTCGCCGAGTCGGTTGGTTGGGTTTGCTGCACTGGCGTTGCGTCTTAGGGTGCGACGACAGGCGATGCCGCCGATTCACTGCTGATCACAGACGCGATCACGATCGCCAATGCGATCAGGGCAGCCCCCATCAAAATACCGAGCGAGGTATTCTGATCTTCTTCGATCTCTTTTCGAATCGAAAATGGGCACAACTTCTCCATCAGCCAGATGCTGATGCCGAACATGACGAGCGAGACGGCAAAGTAAATCACCGTCGGTACCAGCGCCCATAGTTCCTTAATGATAAAATCAGGCATTTTCAGTTCCTCTCATGTGCCCTTTGTGCATTACTTTCCGTAGAACGGTCCGCCACCGATCAGGAAAAAGCGCGTACCGTGATGGCCGGAACGATTGATCCGCCCCGCCGTCGATCCTTCGCGAATACTGGGCGGTTCCTTATCCGGCTGCGGTACGCCGATGCCTTTGGTGCTGGCGTACACCGACCCCATTAGCAAGGTACCCATGACGGCACCGAGTATGGCTGTGCCCTTGTTCATAACAAACTCCTTATCTGCGTGCACGCGGGTCGCGTGCCGTTGCACTAATCGTCATCATCCGCCGCGTCGCTTTCTTTCCAACGCGTGGCTTCAAAGCTGTGCTTGCGGAACCATTCGATGCAAATCCACGAAAATGCGAAGATCGCAATCGCCAAATAATACCGCGCCAGCTCGATTCCTTCCTTGATCCGAATCGACACCGGGTAACCCGCGCCCGGAACAGGATTCGCACCGCTACCCGCCTGCCCCTGAAGCAGCAACCGATATTTGCCTTCATCGGCCAGCTTAAACGGCACGCGTTCTTTGCGGCTGCCTTCGGTCCAGTGACCGTCGTCGTAACCGTGGTAATAAGAGATGGTGACCGAGAAATCGACCACGGCCTCATCATTCTCATTCACCACGGCGACGTCGAAGTATTCCCACGAGTTATCCACCTGCGATTCGAAGACGGCTTCGCACAGGCTGTCTTTCTCGCGCACCAAAAACGACTCGGTCAGATACTCGCTCGCATACTCCTGCGGCGACACGGTCATGCTACTGATTTCGTTACCGGCCTTGCCGATCGCGTTACACGTCAGCCCGCCGAACATCAGCACCGACGCCCACATCACCCAGCGTGCCTGTTTGCGAAACGCACTTCGCTCGAACGGTTGATGCGGCGCCACGCCGATGGGCTTATAGATCGTATCGGGATCGATGCCGAAGCCGTCGCAAATCTCCTTGCGTTGGACGTACTCGGCTTCGTACCACTCCATCTCCGTGTCGGTCCACTCGGCCGTTAACAGATACGGCGGACTCACCGCATCCATGTAGTAGTTCTGATCGCCGATCTGCGCGACCCATGGCAATTCGCCTTCGACCCATTCGACTTCGCTGTAGCCGTGTTCGAATACGCGCCACTTCTTACCGAGAAACGAAAAGCTCTGCTTGGCCTGCGCGATGCGCGGCTCAAAACCGGCAGGTCGTTCGTCCAACTCGCGACAAAACGAGAAGTGATTGTTCTCAAAGATCAGCCATTGATAGCCGACCTCGTCGCTATACATCAGAAACTCATCGCTTCGATACACACCCTCGTCGCGCTCGACGTAACGTACGTGGCCGACAATCGTGTACTCGACGCCGCGCAACGTGCCCTTTTGGCCCATGCGAAACGGCACGGCCGGTCGATCCACCTGTACCGCCAGATCGAGCACCGTCGCTTCCGTGCGCGACACATTCAAATTCTTATGACATTGCGGGCAGACGACGCTCATCGCTTCGCGGCTGTGAACCGCCACGCTGGCGTCGCAGTTCGGGCAATCGACACGCCGCGTGCGCAGGTCGGTCTCCGCGCCACAATATTCGCAGGCAATCGTATCGCCCGCCTGATCCGGAATATTCATCGGCGCGCCGCAACACACGCAGTTCACGCTGCGGCTGCGCTCGCCCGTCACCGTGATGCGTTCGCGCCGACCATCGGTCGCGGCGCGTTCGGCTTTTAAACCACCGCTCGCATACACACCCGCTTCTTCGGCGGTCATATCCATCTGTACGTCGCGGATATCGAGCCGACGACCGCGGAAGATACGCGTGGTCTGATCTTCCAAGTCGTATTCGACCGTAGCGAACTTGTCGCCCATGCTCAGATCGAGAAATGGTACCTTCTCGCCCGAGACAATCGGGAACGGCAACTGCCCTTCGCCACCTTCACAGATCGCAACGCCTTTTTCATCGATATGAAAGGTTGTTTCGCCGAGCGTTAGATTCTGACCGGGATAAGCCTCGGCGTATTCGACCGGCACGTCGGCGTCTTCGTAGGTTTCGAGCGAAAAGTTGTTTTCGTCTTCGCTGATCCACGTCGTCGAGCCGTCGTCGAACGCAAGATACCACTCATCCCAGAAACCGCGCTCATAGCCGTAGCGCACGCGCCCCAGAACGCGAAAGTTGCGATTCAGCAACACGCCGGTGCCGCCCACGAACAGCTCGCTGGGCGTTTGTGCCAGGACCGCCATCTTGCCAGCAACGCGTGCCGCTTTCTCGTCTAGCAGCACCGCCGATTCACAATATTGACAGACGACGAGCTTGGCGAAGCGTCGGTCGGCCTCAATTTGTCCGCCGCAAGAGGGACAGAACATGCACACATCTCTCCAGATAGGTCGTCCGATATCCTATGGCCCGTTGCTGTCGCTGTGAACCCCGCCGATTTTCATGCATCGGCAGTTCACTCGCCACGCTGAACCGCACTCGTGCCCATCCCGTCGGCAACATCTGCATCGTTGTCATCACAGGCTGCCCGCGAAGGGAAATCACCAAGTCAATGCGATGTACCGATGGTTCGGCCCGCATTCCGTATAACGGGCTGCGACGGCAGGTTTCTCGCATGCGAGATCACCTCGGGTAATCGGTTGGCGTAGAATGAAGATATGCGTCGGAGGCAGCGAGCGATGCCCGTCCGATGATGTTATCACGCCAATTATTCAAACTCGGGAGTACCCAATGGGAAAAGCCCACGTAGATCCAACCGAGCTTCGACGGTTTGCCCGCGACCTGACGCGCTTCAATGAAGACCTCGGCACGCTGACGTCCGGCCTCAAGGCGCGGCTCAACGCGCTGGAGCAATCCTGGCGCGATCAGGAGCAGCGCAAGTTCTCGGAAGAGTTCGACCAGACGGTCAAAGTGTTGCAACGGTTTTCGCTCGCCAGCCAGGATCATATTTCGTTTCTACTTAAGAAAGCCGCGCATATTGAGGAGTACCTAGGTCAACGGTAGAAACCACCGGTTACAAACCGGTGCCACAGCGCAGAACAGAGCCGGGTGCCCCGCCCCCTCTGGGGGTGGGGGACATCAACACACGCAAGCCCCATGAGCCAATACGCCCGCGTACATTCCACCGACGCCGTTAGGAAGTTTCGTGCGTCACTCATCGAATTCGCCGACGAAGCGCGCATCGCGCTGGGCGAAGCCGAGGCGGAAATCCAGCGCGCCAACACGTGGCTACGTTACGACCGCGAACCGTATTGGAAGCGCGAACACGCCAAGCGTTACGAACAGCTCCTGCAAGCCAAAGCCGCCGTACAACACAAGAAGCTCTACAAGTCGGCCACCGGCGGCAAGCAATCTGCGCTCGAAGAAGAAAAGGCCCTTGCCAAAGCCAAGGCGCGTTACGAAGAATCGGAAACCAAACTCAACAACATCCGCATTTGGCTGCGCCGTCTCGAAGAAGAACGCTTCCTCTACAAAAGCCAAACCCAGCGCCTCGCGCGCCGTCTCGAAACCGGCGTCCCCAAAGCCACGGCACTGATCGATCGCGCGCTCGATTCGCTCGAAGACTACATGAACGTCGCCAGCGCCAGCCCCACGACGCAGCGCACGCTGTCTTCGATGTCGCGCCATCACAGCGAAATCCAAGCCGAACAAGACGCCGAAGCCGCGCGGCGGGCATCGCTTATCACCGAGCGCGACCGCTTACTCAGTTTGGTCCCACCGCTCGACGAACGCGACGCGCTACCGCCCGAAGACGTCGCGCCCACATGGAATCGCAATCAGCCCTTAACGCTCCCGCAGTTCGACCCGCCGCCGCATGCAACCGAGCACGTTGAGCCCGACGACATCGTCGTGATCGACGCCGCCGTGCCATCTGCTCGCCGTGTGTTCTTTGCGCGCACCACCGTCAACAGTGCGGGCGACAGCGGCTGGTACATCGGCGTGGCGCAAGAAACCGTCGACGAAACTGCGCCGCCAGAATTAACCGCCATCACTGTCGAAGCGTTATTACGCAAGCGCGGTGACCTGCGCGCCGTGCTTGACTTACCCTTTGGCTGGTTGGTACTCGAAGGCACCAACGGATTCGAATACGCCGTGGCCGACGACGGCAGTCTGCATGAAGCAAGCCCGACAACATCATCGGAGGATCCGTCATGAGCATCGCTGCCGGTCAAGGTAAACTCACGCGTGCCGTCAAAGACTTGCAAGTCGCATGGCGCGAAACTCAGGCTCATTGGACCGACGACGTTGCTCGCCGTTTGGACTCCGAGCATATCGAGCCGCTGGCCGCCGATACGCGCGGTGCGATTGAAGCCATCGGCCAAATGGGCCAAAGCCTGCTCAATATGAAGAAAGATTGCGAATAAACCCGCTCAACCAACCCTTACCCACCGCCCTGCCCGGTTAAGATACCTCGCGACATGAGCGACCTCGAACCATCGACAACCAGCGGCATCATGCCACCCACCGAACCCGCACACCACGGACGCCAGAACCCGCGCGACGTGCAATATGCCGGGCTGCAAGCGTTGCAAACGCTCTACCCCCAAAAGGTGGACCAAGCCGAAGAAGACGTGCGTCAGGAACACGATCGCGAAACCCAACGCGCCGAACGCCGACACGAACGCCTAACGCGCAAGCTGCAAAGCCGATACCAACGCCTCATCGATATCGGTGACCGTCGCTATATGGAGCGCACGCAGGATATCGAAGCGACACACGCCGCTGAGATGGCGCGCGTCGACGGCAAACGTCAAAAATCTCGGGCCAAGGTGATGAAAGACGCGCAAGACGCCGGCGGTCAGGTCAAAGAAAAGCTCGATCAGGAACTCTGGCTGGCGGATAACGTCGTCGAAGCGACGAAGGTCGAGATCGCCAAACAAAAGCAACAACTCGATAAAGACACGGCGGCGCGACACCAACAACTCAATGACTTGCTGCACATCGCCTGCGAAACCGTCGAGTCGTTTCGCGTTAAACCGCCCGCGGACGAAAGCGAAACGCCCGCGCCACCCACCATCGACAGCGCCGGCGATGGCGTTCAACGCTTTAAGCAACACATCGAATCGATCCACGAAGGCAACGATCGTCTGGCCGGTCTGGGCTTGGCACGCATGTATCGCGGTGCGACGCCCGGCCTCATGGTCTTCGCAATTGGCATTCTCGCCGCCGCTGGTGGCGGTTGGTGGGGCCATACCACGCCCGACTTTCCAACCTTGCTCGCCGGCGCGGGGATCGGCTTCGGCGTCGGTGCAGTCTTGACACTCGTCCTCGGTTTCGCCTTGCGCGGCAGCGCCCGCAGCAAGGTGCTCGCGACGTTAGCACCCCTTCGAGACGAAGCCGCCCAAGCGCACGCACTCGCCGACGCAATAAAAAAACAAGGCATGATTGCCTTGTCGAATAGACTCGACACCAGCAACGCCAAGCGCAACGAAGACGTGACCGCAGCCAAGGCGAAGTACCAGCCCAAGCTCAATCGTGTCGCCATGACACGCAAGAACTTGCTGCAAACCGTCGAAGAAAAGTACGCCCAGCGCAAGCGTGAAATAGACGAACGTCGCGATTTGGCATTGCGGCCGTACCAAACCTGGCCCGAAACCGAAAAGCCCGCTCTCGAGCGTCGGCGCGATCGCTACATTCGAATCAGCGCGGCCCAACTGGCCGAAGAGCAGCGCGAAATCGATCGCCAGCGCGACGAACGTATCGCCGAACTCCACCAGCAATGGAGCGTCGCGATGGACGCGCTCGGCGATTTGCTCGACCGCGCCCCGGCGGGTGACGAACGCCTCAATCATTCCATCGAAGAAACCGACTGGGCCAACTGGCAAGTCAATCACGTCTTCTTGCAAGCCGTGCGCTTTGGCAGTCTCGACGTCGACTTCGGTCGCGTTGCCGCCCGCTTTCGCGATGACCCGCGCCTCAAACGCGAGCGTCTCGAACGCATGCAAATCCCTGCGATGCTCGGCTATCCGCAAGACGGCAGCCTGCTGATCGAATACACGCGCGACGCGCGCGAACGCGCCAACGAAGCGCTACACGGCGCGATCTTTCGCATCCTCACGTCAGTGCCGCCCGGTCGCGCTAATCTCGTGTTGATCGACCCCGTCGGCCTCGGCAATCGCTTCGCCGGTTTTATGCACCTTGGCGATTACAAAGACGCCCTCGTCGGCGGTCGCATCTGGACCGACAAACGCCAGATCGACGAACAGCTCGCCGATCTATCCGATCACATGGAAAACGTGATCCAGAAGTATCTGCGTAACGAGTTTTCCACGATTGACGAATACAACGCCCAAGCTGGCGAACTGGCCGAGCCCTATCGCTTTCTCGTCATCGCCGACTTCCCGTCGAATTTCAGCGACGAAGCCCTGCGCCGTTTAGCCGGTATCGTGGCAAATGGTTCACGATGTGGTGTGTACACGCTCATCACGCGCGACCGGCGCTTGAGTTTGCCGCAAGGTGCCGACATGCGCGACTACATCGCGCGCGGCGCACACCTATTTTTTGACGAACACAACGTCGAGTGGAAAGACGAAGTCCTCGCCGAGTTCCCGCTTACCATCGAGCCCGCACCCGATGAAACCGTTATCACCGACCTGATGCATAAGGTCGGTGTCGCCGCGCTCGAGTCCGGCAAAGTCGAAGTGCCCTTTGACACGATTGCACCCGACAGCGGCGACCTCTGGACGCGCGACAGCAGCGCCGACCTGCAAATCCCCATCGGTCGCAGCGGTGCCACACGCACGCAAAGCCTCACGCTCGGTAAAGGCGTTGCCCAGCACGTGTTGATTGCGGGGAAGACCGGCTCGGGTAAGTCGTCGCTCTTGCACGCCATCATCACCAGCGCGGCGATGTGGTATAGCCCGAAGGACGTCGAATTCTACCTTGTGGACTTCAAGAAAGGCGTTGAGTTTAAAACCTACGCCACCCACGCCCTGCCCCACGCACGCGCGATTGCCATCGAATCCGACCGTGAGTTCGGCCTTAGCGTGTTGCAAAAGCTCGACGACGAAATGAACCGTCGCGGTGAAGTGTTTCGCAAAGCTGGCGTGCAAGACCTAACGGCCTATCGCGCCACGCCCGACGCGACTGTCATGCCGCGCACGCTGCTCATCATCGACGAGTTTCAAATCTTCTTCACCGAAGACGACAAGCTCGCGCAAGATGCCGCCACGCTGCTCGATCGTCTCGTCCGGCAAGGTCGTGCTTTCGGCATGCACGTGATTCTTGGTTCGCAAACGTTGGGCGGCGCAATGGGCCTGGCGCGCAGCACGATGGGGCAGATGGCCGTGCGCATCGCGCTGCAATGTTCCGAGGCCGATTCGCAACTCATCCTCGACGACACCAACCCCGCCGCGCGTTTGCTCTCGCGACCGGGCGAAGCCATCTACAACGACGGTGGCGGTCTCGTCGAAAACAACAGCCCCTTCCAAACCGCGTGGCTGCCCGACCGCGTGCGTGACGACAAGTTGAACGTCGTCTCACAACGCGCCAAAGAAATCGATGCCGGTCCGCCGCCGATTGTGTTCGAAGGCAGCGCCCCCGGCGATCTGTCGCGCAACCCGGCGCTCACCAAGCTGCTCGCGGCCCCGCCTTCGCAATCACCCCGCGAACCCGTCATCTGGCTCGGCGAAGCGATTGAGATCAAAGAGCCTACGTCCATCCACTTCGGTCGCCAGAGCGGTGCCAATGCGTTGATCGTCGGCCAAAACGACGATGCCGCCGCCGGTATCGTGGCCGCCGCCATCACGGCCCTGCACGCTCAAACGCACGGCACAAATCAGACAGCCGTCTATTTATTCAACGGTGCGGGTAACAGCGACGATGCCGGTGCAGGCATCGAGGCGACAATCGCCACGCTCGGCCCGCGCGGTCGCAACGTCAGTTATCGCGACACGGCCGAGGCACTCAACGAAATCGCCGAACAAGTACGCCAGCGCCAAGCAAATGATTCGTTGGCAGCGCAACCGTTGTTCGTCGTGATTCACGCGTTGCAGAAATTCCGCTCGCTGCGCAAACGCCGCGACGAGTTCGGTCTATCGATAACGAGTGACGATTCAGGGCCGAACCCTGCCGGTGACCTTGGCGAAATTCTGCGCGAAGGGCCGACCGTGGGCGTGCATGTGATCACATGGTGCGACACGCCGACCAGCGTGGATCGCACATTCGACCGCGCGACGATGGGTGAGTTCGATCATCGCGTGCTGTTCCAAATGAGCGCCTCTGATTCGAGCAACCTCATCGACAGCCCCGCCGCCAACCGCCTCGGCCCCTATCGCGGCCTGTATTACAGCGAAGAGCAAGGCGTGATCGAGAAGTTTCGACCGTACGCGGTGCCGGATGGGGAGTGGTTGGAATGGTTGGCTGGTTAGATTTATTTAATCGCACACTGGAAAACTGGGACGCCGTAGGGCGGGTTCTACCCGCCATTTCGGTCCGCCCACGGAGGCTCATTCAATGGTTTACAAAATGTCATTCGCATTGGCGTTGGTTTTGGCGATTGGAGCCTGCGATCGTCAGGAGCCAGCCGAGCAGAATCACCCAAACACAACCTTGGATAATCGCGCAGAGAGGAAAACATACAAAGTACCAGAGTTTGAAAGAGCATTCTACAAATTCGCCCCGATTGATAATGCGAATAAAGCGGAATACTTCTTGCTTTCTTCAAATGAAGGTATAAGCGAGCTATCTAACTGGCTTCACCAAAATGAGGACCAGATAAATGAGGGACTCAACGAACCACAAATCGCAGTCGTTTTAACATCTTGGTTTTATGTGGAACTTTCATCCGGTGAAATCGAGAGTTTGCCGATTCCAGGAGGACGGATTGCCGAAGAGGACAAAGGAAAGCCAAAATTTCGCCGAGGCCCGCTTGTTCCGATCCTCGCTGAAGGTGAATACGATTCACTTGTTAAGATATTCAAAGACTTGGGTGAGAAAGTCGAGAAAGAGGCATTCCCAAGTAGCGTGGGATAATCATAAATTGACTCGATGCCGGAGGGGGAGTGATTGGAATAGTTGGGTGGTTAGTTCGATTCCTTCTACCGCCATATCGACCAGTTAGAAGTAGGATGAACGTCACGGGCAAATTCGCACGCTGATAACTCAACGGTTTAAAAATGACCGAGCTGAAAAATAGGGCCGCCCCCACACAAAAAGTAATTATATTGGGCTTCCTAGTATGGACAGCCGTCTGTCTTCTTTTCTGGTATATGTTCTTATCATTCGCTCCGATTTATTTCGTCGATTCCCATCTATTCGGAGAGCGCGGCCAGCTTCCGGCCAGAGTAGTAGCAACAGAATGGCGTGCGGACAAAGACAACGAGGTGGCGTATCGGAATGGCGTGATTGATACGCCATTCTTCTTAATCGAGTTCTCTCAATCTAAAGAATTGGATGGTTCTGAAATCATTCGTTTAGTCGAAGACAAAACCGTGATTAAGCACTTTAGAATCGTTGCGTTGTCAATGATTGTGATTCTCGCCTTGTCTGTAATGACAACGAATGTGTATTCATTGCTGCATCGAAAGCGCATGGTTCAATAGAGTCGAGGCTTGCGTATGAACAAACCCCTCATGCGACATCTCGGTATCGACGAAGCGTGGCTCGATCTCGGCTTGGTCACCGTCGTACAACTTCGCCATTTCGAAGTTGCGACATTCTGACGTTTCGACGATTACTCCCCCGCCCCGCGCTGCCCTAACACCCGATACACCGCCGCATAACACACCGCCGCGCCCAACGCCGCCATCGCCGTGGCCAACCACAACATGCCGCCGCCGAGGCGATCCATAATCTCACCGCCGACGAGCGGCCCGATGGCGAACGCCAACGAAAAGCTCGTCGCATACACGCCGTGATACCGCGCCCGCAGCTCCACCGGTGCGAAGTCGGTCACCGCCGCAAAGGCCGTGGGCGACGTCATCATTTCGCCGACCGTCCACACGACGACCGAGAGCGCGAGCACGCCAAGCAATAAGACCGACGCTTCGGCCCCGGGGCTGGCCCACTCGCCCGCGAAAATGTTGATCGCAATCCCCGCCGCCACTAACACCGCACCGAACAGAATCACGCCCATGCGCGGAAAGCGATCCATCCAATGCGTTAGCGGCAATTGGCAGCAGAAAATCATCAACCCGTTCATGCCTAACAAAATGCCGACCATGTTGAGGCCGACGCCCAACGTGCGCACCCACGGCCCATACACGGCAAACAACTGTGCGAACACAATCGCAATCAGAAACCCGCCGACGCAAAAGATGATGTATGGCCCATCGCGAAAAACATCGAGCAAGCTCGCCCGCCGTTCCACGCGCGGCGCGTAATCGATATCCACAAGGTTCACCGCATCGGCAGCCAGCTTCTCTTTCGGTCGTGCAACGGGCGCCGCGACCGCCGGCGCGACCAGGTGCGGTGCCGATTCCCGAATCACCAACAGAATGATCACGCCGTACAGCGCCGTCGTCGCCGCATCGCCCACGAACAACAACGCGTACGAATATTCCGCGATCAAGCCGCCAATCATCGGGCCGATCCCCATACCGAGGTTGATCGCCACGTACATCAGGCTATACGCCTTGGCCCGCTCCGCCGACGTGCACACGTCGCCGATCATCGCGCTCGCCGCCGGTCGATACATCTCGTTCAGCAACGCAAACGCGAGGATGCACGCCATCAGCCCGTAGCGATCTTGCACCACGGACATCACCAACAACATCGTCGCCCCGCCGAAGAGCGCGATCAGCATCACCGGCCGCCGTCCGATGCGATCGGCCAATTGCCCGCCGACGATCGACGCGACCAACGAGCCGACGCCGAAGACGGCGAAGCATTGCGTGCCGACACGCACGCTGTATTCGAGCTTCTCGTGCACGTAAATCGTGAGAAACGCCAACACAAACGCACCGGCCCGATTGACGAGCGTACCCAAACACAGCAGATGGACCTGCCGCGGCAATTTGAGATAGGCGTCTAACATGACGGAAGCGTGCCCGAAGTTTGGCGGGTTGGCAATTAGAGAGATGGCACAGCGGCAGCGTCCATCGGGTTCGCCCCTTTGTCCGATCCGCATTCCGGGCAGATGCCGCTTTCGTTGCCGATCATCGAGTAGCCACAGTGCCGACAGCAACCGGGACGAGTGCGACGGTAGTTACGGCGGGCGAAGATGATAGCGAGAATTAGAAAGAGGAGATTGAAATAGATGATCGGCAGTGAGAGAAATCGTTCGCGAAAGTATGTGCCGTTCAGAATGCAATCCGCCCCATCCGGATGTTCGCAGTCGCTGTGATAAATCTTGAACGCCGCGTCATGGTATTGAGGGAAGAAGGCTTCCTTACGAAGCTGTACACCACTTGGCAATTCCCACACGCGAAACTCCCCGTCTTTTTCACCTGCCATAAGGTACGGTCGCTTTGAACAAAGGAATTGAAAGGCTTCATTGCTGCCGACCAGTCGAAATTCCCGAAGATACATTCGACCGACACTGATGCCCCCGTTAAGAGTACTAGAGTCAATATCTGACCAGTAGTCGCAGCGATGACTGAACGACCAAATCAACAACCAAGTAAACAAAATGAACAGAATGAAAGAAGTGCACGACCAAAACGAAGCCACTCTTCGTATGATCTGACGCAAAGGCGGCAACGGTATCTCACGTTGCAAAATGCGCCGCTGAGATTTGGTTTGATCCTGAATTTGCCCGTCTTTCTCCGGTCCCATGACCTCACATTATATCGCGATGAGTGTTAGCAGCTTCATCTTCCGGGTTAGGTTGATTTCAACCTGCTACTGGGCTTCTTGCGAACTAATGAATCGCCGGACGCCCCCGCGCGATTCAACCCTGACCGCTTCCTGACGGGCGCGGCTCTGATATTCACGCACCTGCGGTGCTCTTACTCATCCGCCGAAGCGTTTCCTGCATCAGCCGCGAAAGTAATCAGCGTCCTAAATGCAAGGCAACGCCCCTTTGACCGCCGGTCATTTCAAATCGACAATACCCAATTCGCCATGAAACCCTTGCTTCGAATAATCCGATGCCTTGTACAAGCGATTCAATTCGTTGCTCGACGTTCGCATAGAAGCCGTGCGGCGACGGTCATTTTCTTATGTGTCTTCGCTTGCATCGTTTCGACAAGCGCGTGCGATTTGACATCGCCAGAATCAAAGCGCGACGCCAATGTGGAGATCGCAGCACCAGGCAAAGATGTGCTCGAGAATGACCGTGCTCTCCCTTCCACGCATCAGCGAGCCAACAATTCACCGCCCAATAACGCAACTGACTCCGCTGATCTTGAGACCGAGGAATACAACCCGCAGCGCATCGTCACCATCGCGCCCAACGCCGCCGAAATGATCGCCGCGTTAGGCGCCGCCGATCGCATCGTCGGCGTGAGTAGCTTCTGCGTGTATCCGCCCGAGTTGTTAAAGCGACCGCGCGTGGGCGGCATCATGGACCCCGATCTGGAAAAGATCGTCAGCCTCAAGCCCGACTTGCTCGTGTTGCGCGGCGACATGCCGACCGTCACCAAACTGGCCCAACGCCTCAACATCCGCGTCTATCAGGATCGCACCGAAACGCTCGACGATATTTACACCACGCTCGACGAACTCAGCGTGCTGCTCAACAAACAAGCTGCAGCCGACGAACGCATTGCGTCTATCAAGTCCGACGTTGCCGCGATCACGCAACGTATCAATTCGCACGTTAACAACGATGCACGACCGACCGTCCTCTTCGTCGTCGGTCGTGACCCAGCAGGCATTCGCAATGTCGTGACCGTCGGCAAGAACACGTTCGTCAGCGAAATCATTCGTTTGGCAGGTGGCCGCGGTGCTTTCGAAACGTCGACCGTGGATTACCCGCAGCTCAACGCCGAAGCCATCCTCGCTGCCAAGCCCGACGTGATTATCGAAGCCGCCGACCCGGCCACGCCGCCCACGGAACTCGTCGCACGCAAAGCGCATTGGCACGCGTTGGGAAACAACCTACCCGCCGTACGCGACGATCGCATTCATATATTGACGGATGACTATTTACTCATCCCATCGCCGCGCGTCGTACAGTCGATCAAATCGCTCGCCGAGGTGCTACATCCAACCGAAGGCTCGCAGCCATGAGTTCGCCGACGGTCAGCGCCACCAGCATCGGCTTTGCCTACAGCCGTACCGCGCACACAACGGGTTGCCACGTGCTGCGCGACATCAGCTTCGATGCCCACTTAGGTGAATGCTGGGGCATCATTGGACCTAATGGTGCCGGCAAAAGCACGCTGCTTCGTATTCTGGCTGGTCTATTGCAACCCACAGCGGGCGGCGTATTCCTCAACGGCTCGCCATTGAATCGAATCGCTCCCAAAGCACGTGCACGACAACTCGCCTACCTACCGCAACGCTTCGAATGTGACCCGAGCCTATCCGCCGAGCAAGTCGTCCTGCTCGGTCGCTATCCGTTTCGTTCGCTGGGCTTGTTCGAATCCGCCGCCGATTACGAGATTGCTCGCGCGGCCATGCAACGCACCGACACGCTGGCGTTCGCCAACCGCCCCATCGGCTCCCTCTCCGGGGGTGAAGCGCAACGCGTGCATTTGGCCGCCGTGTTGGCGCAACAACCCGAAATCATTTTGCTCGACGAACCCACGACGGCGCTCGATTGGAAGCATCAACTGGCCATCTTTGAAGTCATTCGCAGCAGTGCCGCCGAGGGCAGGTTGGTGATCGTCGTCACGCACGATTTGAATTTGGCCGCGCGCTACTGCAATCGACTACTGCTCTTACATGCAGGCCAAATCGCCGCTATCGGAAACGCAGACGACGTTCTCACACCCGATATATTGACACCCGTCTATAACGTTGCTGT
>JAUIHO010000029.1 GCA_030432035.1 Phycisphaerae bacterium | reverse complement strand
GGGCGCGACTTCTTCATGGATATCGGCGTCGTCCATACATCCAACGCCCCCGCTGCCAGCAACTGCTCCATCACAAAGCCAACTTCCTCCCCCGTGCAATCATCCAAATTCGCCGCCAATTCCACGACCGTGTCGGTCTCATATGCCGCGCTCGCGGCGGCATCTCCCAACAAAACCCGCAACACGTTCGGTCGCGTCTTTCCGTCGCGCGTGCCTGCACCGTACCCCATCGCCGTAATTTGCATCTCGGGCATAACGCCGAACCGACCATTCGCCAATTCCGTCAAAATCGCAGCGCCCGTCGGCGTAATGAGTTCGCCGACTTCGTCGCACGCCGCCAACGGAACGCCAACCAACAATTCCGCCGTGGCAGGCGCGGGCACGGGCATGACGCCGTGATCGCATTTGACAGTACCGCTGCCGGTGGGGATCGCCGAGCAATGCACCTGGCCGACTTCCAAAAGTTCCAACGCGATGCACGCCCCCACGATATCCACGATCGCATCGATCGCGCCCACCTCGTGGAAGTGCACCTTTTCAATCGTCGTGCCGTGCACCTTCGCTTCCGCCGCGGCCAAGCGCGTGAAGATGGCGATTGCTCGGGTCTTCACGCCGTCGCCCAACGCGCTGTCGTTGATGATCTTCTCAATATGGTGCAGGTGGCGGTGGGCCTTTTGCTCTTCGAAATCGACGTCCACCTTAACGGCCGCAAACCCCTGCTTTTTGACGTCCGCTACCCGCAACGACCAACCCGGCACGTTGAGCTTCTGCAGTCCGGCATCCACGCGTGATCGGTCCGCCCCGGCGGCGATCAAGGCCGCCAAAATCATGTCGCCGGCGGCGCCGCTGAAACAATCAAAATAGGCAATTCGCATAAGTGTTCGCTCCTTCAGGTGTTGCGCGCATCAAACGCCGCATGCCGTTGAAAATCAAGCCGCCAAGATCGCGGCAATCAACATCTTCGAAAGTCGTGAAATGTCTGTATTGCCGATAATAACCACGTATTTTCGTTGACGGTTCAGAAACCATATCCTAATATCCGAATAAATGGATATGCCGCCCTCAATTCCGATTGACGTCACTCAGAACGCGGAGTTACTCCGCGCCCTGTCCGACGTCACGCGCCAAAAGATTCTGCAACTGCTAGCGCGCGAAGAACTCAACGTCTCGGAACTGGTGGAAATCCTGCATCAACCGCAATCGACGATCTCGCGGCACTTGCGCGTGTTGCGTGAAGCGTCGCTGATTCGCGACCGACGGCACGGCACCTCAACGCTTTACTCCGCCGTTGCACCACCCGATCACGCGAGCATCTCCGAAGACGACGTCCAGGGCTTCATGGTTCGTTGGCTCGGCCGCCAACCTTTGCCCGACAGCATCGAGCAGCGCTTTCAACAAGTGCTCGTTACGCGCGGCGGCGGTTCGACGGGTTTCTTCAATCGGCTTGGCCGCCGTTGGGATGAACTGCGCATCGAAGCGTTCGGCGAGGTCTTCTCATTGGAAGCATTTTTATCGTTGCTGCCGCGCGAATGGGTCGTGGCCGACGTCGGCTCGGGAACGGGCTACTTGCTTCCGCAATTGGCTGCCAACTTCGCCCGCGTCATCGCCGTCGATCCGGCAGAGTCCATGCTCGAGTGCGGTCGTCAGCGCATCGCCGAAACCGGCGCGAAAAATGTTGAGTTTCATCGCGGCGAGTTAGGCAAGTTGCCGATTCCGTCTGGTAGCGTCGACTTGGCAATGTCTTTCCTGGTGCTACACCACGTGAAAGAACAGCAACCAGCGCTAACCGAATTTCGTCGCGTCTTACGTCGTGGCGGCCAATTCCTGATCGTCGAACAAGAAGCCCACGAAAACCAAGAGTTCTTCCAACGTATGCAAGATGTTTGGTGGGGCTTTGTTCCGAACGAACTCAAAAAGATGTTGACCGAAATCGGTTTTCGCGACGTGCGTTATCAACCGTTGCAAACCGCGCAGGCCCAGACCGGTCGAATTGAATCCCCCCCGTTGTTTGCAATCACGGGTAAGAAATAGATCGAAAAGAAACACGCAACGAAGCGTCGAACCGCGACGCCAATCACATTCAAAGGAGTAAGCTCTTTATGGCAACTGCCCCCGCTACCAAGCTCGACTACAAGGTCGCCGATATCAAACTCGCCGACTACGGTCGCAAGGAAATTCTTCTCGCCGAACAGGAAATGCCCGGCCTGATGGCGCTGCGCAAGGAATTTGCCGGCAAGAACCCGCTGGCCGGTGCACGCATCAGCGGCTCGCTGCACATGACGATTCAGACGGCTGTCTTGATCGAAACGTTGGTCGAACTCGGCGCCGACGTGCGCTGGGCGTCGTGCAATATCTTCTCGACGCAGGATCACGCCGCCGCTGCCGTCGTCGTCGGCCCCAAAGGCACGGTCAACGACCCCAAGGGTGTACCCGTGTTCGCTTGGAAGGGTGAAACCCTCGACGAATACTGGTGGTGCACGGTGCAGTGCCTCACGTGGCCCGAAGCCGACGGCCCCACGATCATTCTCGACGACGGTGGCGATGCCACGTTGCTCGTACACAAGGCCCGCGAATTCGAAGCAGCCGGCAATGTCCCTTCGTACAACGAAGCCACCGAACCCGACGAATGGCGCATCATTCTCGAAACCATCAAGAGCGAACTCGACGCCAACCCCGGCAAGTGGACCAAGCTTTCCGAAGGCATCATCGGTGTCAGCGAAGAAACCACGACCGGCGTACACCGCCTCGCGCAGATGGCCGAATCGGGCACGCTGCTCTTCCCGGCGATCAACGTCAACGACTCGGTCACCAAGAGCAAGTTCGACAACGTGTACGGTTGCCGCCACTCGCTCATCGACGGCATCAACCGCGCCACCGACGTCATGATCGGCGGCAAGGTTGCCGTAGTTCTCGGTTACGGCGACGTCGGTAAGGGCTGTGCTCAGTCGCTCGCCGGCCAAGGTGCCCGCGTGATCGTCACCGAAATCGACCCGATCTGCGCCCTGCAGGCGGCGATGGAAGGTTACGAAGTTAAGACGATCGAAGACGTGCTCGATACGGCCGACATCTTCATCACGACGACGGGCAACAAGGACATCATCACCGTCGATCACATGAAGAAGATGAAGCACGGCGCGATCGTCGGCAACATCGGTCACTTCGATAACGAAATCGACATGGCCGGCCTGCTCAAGCTCGTTAAGGGCGGCAAGGTCGAACGCAACAACATCAAGCCGCAGGTCGACGAGTTCCGCTTCGCTGCCGACGGTGATGTGAAGCCGCACGGCGTGATCATTCTCGCTGAAGGTCGCTTGCTGAACCTCGGTTGCGCCACCGGACACCCGAGTTTCGTGATGAGCAACAGCTTCACCAACCAGGTAATCGCTCAGATCGAGTTGCATCAGAATAACGAGAACTACGAAAAGAAGGTGTACGTGTTGCCGAAGCACCTTGATGAAAAGGTCGCTCGTCTGCACCTCGACCAGCTCGGCGTGAAGCTGACGAAGCTGACCAAGGAACAATCCGACTACCTCGGCATTCCGGTCGACGGCCCGTACAAGCCCGACGGCTATCGCTATTAAGCTGTTGTGCTAGCGGTTTAGATCGCGGTGCAAACAAAATGAGCTAACAAACTTAGCCCCACGGCCAATGGCCTGGGGCTTTTTTCGTGGACGTTGTATCCAAAAAACAAGCTTGCCTCTACTAACAAAATAGCCCCCGGCCATTGGCCGGGGGCTAATTGTCGTCGTTATTGATTTACCTAAACGGCGATTGGGCGTTCGTTTACTCGCTATTCGCTTTCCAACGCCAAGCCGAAACGGCGTTGAGTTCGCGAATAATAATGTCATTGCCGCTAACGGCGACATGCGCCCAACATTCTTCGTCGGATACCTTCTTCTTATCGAGCAGTTCGAATTCTTTGGGATTTGCCATAAACAACACCAGCCCGCCGCGCATATCTAGGCCGAGGATCTTATCGCCTTGCACCGCCATACTCATGTAATCGCCGAACTTCTTGGTGCGCCATTGTTCTTCGCCGCTGCGGAGATCGAAGCAGGAGATACGACCGTTCCCTAGATGCAGGTACGCATAATCCCCCACGACGACTGGCGAAGACATGTAGCCCTTGGCTTTGTCCGACCAGGTTTCTTCGACATTAAAGCCATTTCCGCTCTCGCTCACTTGGTAAAAATAACTCGCATTACGGTGCGAGCTCGTGAAGATGCCGTTCTTAAAAACCGTCGGCGTGAGGATATTCATGCCGCGAAACGCCGGTACCTTTTGTTCCCATAGAACCTTGCCGTCTGCATCGTCGACGCCGGCCAACTTCTCGCGCGTTTGCACGATCACCTGCGGCTTACCGGCAATCTCGTCAAACACCGGCGACGAAAACGCGCTGCCGTACATGCCGCCGCCATCGTTGAGCGTGCGCCAAACCGACGATCCGTCTTTCTTGTTTAACTTCACAAACGAGCCGCCCGCTTGCATGTAAACGTAATCACCGCGCACCATTGGCGAGCAGACGCAGCCGAAGTCCGGATTGCTGGTGCCGTAGCGTTCCTTGAAATCCACGCGCCAGCGCTCGTTGCCGGTCTTCACATCCAAACACACCAACACATCCTGAATGCCCGCGACAAAGAGCGACTCGCCATCCGTCGCCGGTGTCGACCGAATCCAACTGCCGTTGCGCGCCGCGAAGAACGGCACCGACATCGAACCGAGCCAATCCACCTTCCATAGCTCTTTGCCCGTCTTGCGATCAAGCGCGCGGACGATTTCTTTCTTTTTGTCGACCGTCTCCGTTACAAACACGCGGTCGCCCGCAACGATCGGCCCCGAATAGCTGGGCCCCGCCATCTCAATACGCCACGACTGCTCCAACCCATCGAGATCGTCTGGCCATTTTGGCGATTCGGGCACGCGGCAAGCGCGCCCCGGACCGCGCCATTGCGGCCAGTCGGTCGGTGCCAATGAATCGCCGGCAAAGGCCGTCGCCGAGACGCAACAAAGAAAGACGAAGGTCGCCGCCGCATACGATCGGGCGCAAAGTCGCATGATGATGTCTCCTAAAAATGAAAGGCCTGAACGCCGGGATTGTAGGACGGTCAACAAAAAATCGACCGCTTTTGCCCCGTCCGCCACCGATCCGTCACAATCCGCCGTAGGGCAGGTGAGTTGGCCGTAGGGCAGGTGATAACCTGCCTCTGCCACCGATGATGTCGAATATCAAGAGCGTTTGTGCCACGCCGCGGTACGGCCCATCCGTATTGATGATTCTCACGCCACCCTTGCGCTCGCTGTCAGGTTATCACCTGACCTACCGCGCCCATCGATGTATCTCGCCACGAGCATCGATGTATCCCGACACTTAGCCCCACGGCCAATGGCCTGGGGCTTTTTTCGTGGACGTTAGATATTGGAAACAAACGTTTTTCGTCGATCCGATTAGCCCTAGGCCATTGGCCATTGGCCATAGGGCTAAATATGGGGCCAAATTCAAATCTTCCAAACGCGAATTTGAACATCGCGGCTACCATCCATTTGAACGCGTGATTTATGCAGAGGAGCTGACGATGATTGCGACCGCCAAACCCAACATCGCCGTTGAAATGGAAGACTCGCTCACCATCGGTCCCAACTCTGGCCCGCGGGGTGGCTATCGGCTCTATGCACGCACGTTTTTGCCGTACGACATCGATGACGTGTTCGCGTTCTTTAGCGATGCCCACAATTTGCAGGACATCACGCCGCCGTGGCTGAATTTTGTGGTGCTTACGCCCAAACCTATCGACATGCACAGCGGCGCGATTATCGAATACAAGCTGCGGCTGCGCGGCATTCCGATTCGCTGGCGCACCGAAATTCTCGATTGGGACCCGCCCCACAAATTCGTCGACACCCAAATCAAAGGCCCCTACCGCCTTTGGCATCACGAGCATCGTTTCACGCAAATGAACAGCGGCACGCTGATGGAAGACGAAGTGATCTACAAATCCCTCGGCGGCGCGCTGGTCAACACGTTCTTCGTCGCCCGCGATGTGAAACGGATTTTCGCGTACCGCGCAGAGACGTTGAAGGGGATATTGCGGGAGCGGTTGGGGTAACTCGGTAGCGGTTGGCTTGGATGAGGTTAAGACGTTCCAAAACGGCCGGTCGAATAATCTACCGTTACAACACGACGTCGCCATATATACAGCATACGCACACTCCGTCGGGCAGGTGAAATCCTGCCACTGCCACCGACGATGTCGAACATCAAAAGCGTTCGTGCCATGCCGCGGTACGGCCCATCCGTTTTGATGATTCTCACGCCACCCCTGCGCTCGTTGTCAGGTTATCACCTGACCTACCGTCGGCGAGGGCGGCGACCGACCAAGCCCATCGCTACCACACAAATCAATGATGCACTACCCGGCTCGGGCACCGGTTGAATCGAAAAATTCACGAAGCCGGTGATGTCGATTGGTCTACCGAACGAACTCACGCTCAGGCTCTCGCCGTTTGTTGAGACATTGATTTCGTAATCGCTTCCGTTCGCAAGATAAATCTGCTCGTGGAGTGCAAAGTTGCCTGCCGCCGGCTCGGAAAACCCGTTTCCACCACGAAAGTCGCTATTGATAAGCACCTCAATCTGGCTGTCGTTGCGAACGCTAAATCCCGCTGCTACCCGTGCCGACTGACCGACCGGCGTGGAGTAATTCATATCTATTTCGACATTCAGGAGGAGATCGATGTCGGCATGGAAATCGAGATCGATGCGATAGGTGGTCAGGAAATCGATGTCTTCGATATGCTGATTGATGGCGGAGTTGAATGCACCCGAGTAGCCCGACCAAGCTACATCAAGCTGGGTGCGCGAGAAATTGTTACCCAGGATGGTGTCTTGCAACACGGTGGTGGGGTTCTGAGGTGCATCAATGCTCGCAATATCCCTCACCGTCGATGGCATCGAGAAGTCGGTTGTTCCTGTTCTAAATCTGAAGAACGAAAAATCGAAACTAGGCCCAGCATATGCATGGGCTGTGACGGAAAGGAGGCCCAAGACCATCAAACGAAACTGAACTGAGAGATTCATAAATAAAACTCGACGTAATTGATTGCAAATCGTGGTCGTACGCTCCGGCAACCCTATTCTACTCATTTCGACGACCGCAATTCAAACTTACGGGCCACGCCCCGTTACAACCCAAAAAACCTGACAATTCCGCCCCAATCGCCTACGATTTTCACACATCCGGCGGGCACGTCGCTCGCATTCGAACGTATAAAGCCGAAATCGAACCTTTCTGCAAAGGAGCATCATCATGCGCATTCGTCATCTCATCGCCGCCGCCTTGTTGGCCGGCTTAGTAACGCCCCACCTCTTCGCCGCCGACGTGTGGCCGCAATGGGGTGGGCCCGAACGCAACTTCGCGTTGACCAACACCAAACCGCTGCTGGAGAAATGGCCCGAGACCGGTCCGCCAAAAACATGGCAGCGCTCGCTCGGCGACGGTTACTCCACCATCGTCGGTGACGGTCAAACCATCTACACCATGTATCGCAGCACCGACGGCAAAGAAATCGTCATCGCCCTCAACGCGCTAACGGGCAAGACCGAATGGGAATACGCCTACGACGCGCCGTTTCTCACCAAGATGGTCGAAGACGAGGAAAACAAGGACGAAGACGGTAAGCCCAAAATGAAAGAGCAAAAGCAATCGACCGAGTTCGGCGAAGGCCCGGCGGCCTCCCCCCTGCTCGTCGATGGTCGGCTATACACCATCGGCTTTACAAACAAGATGCACTGCCTCGACGCCAATACCGGCAAGTTGCTCTGGAAGAAAGATCTCTACAACGATGGTTGGGGTTCGTTCGTTTACTTCGGTTATGCGTCCAGCCCGATTGCTTATAAGGACACCGTCATTGCCTTGGCCGGCACCAAAGGCCACGCCGTCGTCGCGCTCGATCAGAAAACCGGTGACGTGCGCTGGCAGACTGGCGATAACGAAATCACGTATTCATCACCGACGCTGGTCACGGTCGACGGACTCGATCATCTCGTGGTGTTCTGCGGCGATGAAGTCTTGGGTATGTCGCCGACAGATGGCAAAGTGCACTGGCGTTTTGAATACAAGAATCAATTCGGCACGGCCATCAACACGCCCGTCGTTTTGCCCGACGATCGCATTTTCATCGTAACGGGCGGCGACGAACTCGGCGGCAAGGTCATCAAGCTCAAACGCAAAGGCGACAAGATCAAATACGAAGACGTCTGGCAAAACAAGAAGCTGGGCGGCGGTTTGAATAATGCCGTGCGCATCGGCGACCGTATGTACGGCCCCGGCGGCGGTCGCAAGCCGTTCATGGTGGCGTTCGATATCAAGACGGGGGAAATCGCATGGCGCGAGCGCGACATGCCGAAGATCAAATGCCTCGCCGTTGACGATCACCTAATCGTGCTCGATGAGAACGGAAACCTATCGTTGACCAGACCCAACAGCGACGGCCTCGAAACCATCAGCAGTGCCAAAGTCAGCGAAGAACGCACGTGGACGGCCCCCACGCTGATCGACGGCATCCTTTATCTTCGCGACCGCAAAAACATCGCGGCGTACGACATGCGTGCCAAACCGATTTCGTAGCGCGGTCTTCAATCGATAAATAAAAAAACCGGCGTCGGGGAGAGTTGTTTCTCCACCGACGCCGGTTTTGTTTTTGATGATCGCTCGAAAGCTTCGGGACCCACCCCTAACCCCTCCCTACAAGGGAGGGGAATGTTGGAGGCGCTCGCCGTTGCATTTCGGCTCTCCGTTAATCTGCGGCTTGCCGCGTTAATCTAAGGCTCGCCGTTACTCTTCTTCGACCGGAACCGGCTCGCCGATTTCTTCCTCTTCTTCATCAAACGCTTCCATTTCGCGCTTGGCTTGTTCGTCGATTGCCTTCTTGATGCTCTTGACGAGCTTCATCGGCACGATCAAATCGAAGCGGAATGCGTTATCGACCATCGACGAATCCATGCCGATCGGTGCGTTGATATCCGGAATTTCGAACGGGATGTTGTCCGGCTCGCCCATGGCCGTCGAGATCGTTTTGATAATGCGCAGGATGTTTTCGACGGAGATAAAGCCTTCCATCGAGCGCGGCGACGGCATTTGCGACATCGACGACGTAATGCCGGGGTCGCTTAGCAAATTGGCACCGCCCGACTTGATGACCTTGGCCGTGTTGGCGTATCGATCCTGACCGCCGCCGAACGTGACGAGCAGATGGTTGTCGCCGACGACACCGAAGCGAATGGTTACTTCGTTGCCTAGCAGCTTCTTAAACATCTTCTTGTCTTCTTCCGACATGTCGGTTTCGGTCGCAAACTCTTCCATCTTCAGCATGATGGTATCGACCTTGCCACCTTCGATGGTTTCGGCGTCGGGCTTGTGCACCAACATCGACTTGGCCTTCTTCAAGTCTTCCTCGTCGGAGACCTTCCAAAGGTTGGTGTAAATGGCCCGCATGCTGTCGAGGCAAACTTTGGGTTCGCGGCTTTCCAGAATCATGCTGGCGCCGAGAAAACCGCCGTCGCCACCATCCAGCGCTGCCATGTTCATCGCGAAGGCATCGACCGAGCGCTGCAGCTTCTGCACTTCGGCGTCCAAGGCCTTAACGGCCGCTTCGTTGGTTTCGACGGTGCCGCCGGCGGCTTGCATTTGCTTGAAGAACTGCGACACCATGTTTTGGTTGCCGAACTTTTCCTGATGCACGCTATACGGCGTGGTGCCGCTGGCTGCGAACAGGTAGGTCTCTTTCGGCAATGCCGAGAGCAGCGACTTATCGACGTTCTTCATGTCGCTGAAAAGCTTTTCGAGATCGGTTTCCTTCTGCGGCACGATGACCGAATGCATCGAGAAACCGTCGTTGCTCAGCGCGATTCCGACGTCGATGTATGCCAATTCGTTGAGTTGCTTTTCGAGCGCCTTCGCGCTTTCGCCAGTGGGGTCGCTAGCGGCCATGACCATTTGCAACATGCCCATGGCTTCTTGCTGATAGGCCTTGAAACCCTTGTTTACTGCGGCGCTAAAGTAAACGTCGCACGCGTTGAGGCAGTCGACTTGGGCCTTGTTCAGTTCGAGACCGGCGCTGCTATTCATCACACCGGCTTTGACCGACTTTTCGCTGCGGCCGAACACCACATAGTCATTGACCGGCGCGGCGAAAAGCTGCTGGCCCATCATCATGACCTTGCGCACCGGGCCGTCGCCTTCTTCACCGGCAACCTTGCCGATCATGGCGGCGCTGTCCGTCGCCGGAATAAACGCCAACAGCGCGTTGGTCGGATCTTCCGGCATGTCTTCGCCCGGCTTGCCGAACTGCTTTACGTTCATCGCGACGACCACGATCGGGCGATCCAAATCGAGGGTCTCACCCAAGCCCGATTGCATTTGCGCCATCGGTGCGATCGGCGGCAACGGCGGAATGCCAAGATCGAGTTCCGTCAGCATGTTCGCCCGTTCCTGAATCGCATTGATCGAACGAACCGCAATGAACGCCCAGCAATCCTTGGGCAACATCTTCGCGATGTCGGCATTGTTCGCGGCAAAGGCGCTGCTGCCTGTCGTCAGCATCGCCAAGCCCAATAGCGACATCATGGCACGTTTAAAAACTGTCATCGTTTTGAGTCTCCTTCTCATGTCGAGTAAACCTAAGGTGTCATCCAGTTGTGATTAACGAACTCATGGCTAAGGTCGCACGATAATCGTCGATAGCCCGTCCACCCTTGCGAAGTTGGGATATTGGGTCCCCGCCGCACTTGCGTCAAGGAAGCGTACCGGGATTAAGCGATCGTTTAAGGCTGAGCCTGCGAGGGGGCCGCCGATTTGATTTGTGTTAGCGCCGTGCCGATATTCGCGGCAATCTGCATCGATTTGCGCAGGTCGTCGTGCGAGATCACGAACCGCCCCGCGAGCGTCTGCTTCTCTGCCGTTGCCGACCAACACAAGAGCGGCCCGAACTCATCTTTACCCGCTGTGCCGACCGGCGGTAGGTCGAGTAGTTTCGACCCTTCCAGCGTGGCGGTTTGGCTGGCGCGCACGAAGCGCGGGATCGCATCGGAAAGGCGGCTGAGATCGACAAGTGCAACGACGTTCGCCTTCTCAGGCATGCGTGCCATGGCTTGCCGAACAATCGGGCTATCCTTCAAGCAAGCCGCGCCCGGTTTGGCCAATCCGGAAAAACCCACATCCATTGGTGCGACCGAATACACCACATGATTCGGCGGCAAACAAAACTCTTGGTACACCGCATCACGGCCGTACACGACTTCGACGTTTTGGCGCACTTCTTCGGGAATTTCCGGGCCCGTAAACGCGACGGTGTAAACCCGACGACCGTTGCGCGTTTGGAATTTTCCGTTATCAAACGCGTTGGAGCCGGGAATCACATTGGCCATCAATCGGTTGGTCGAGTCTTGCACGCGCCGGTGAATCGGATAAAAGTCTTCCGCATTCGGAACGATCGATGTGCCCAGAATATGAACCGACGCATCGCTGTCACTGCTCACGGTCGCGCAGAATTCCTGACCGACCATGCGCTTGCAGACCAGCTTTGTATCGCGAAGTGTTTGTTCCTGATCGTCCGTGAGTTTGCCCGACGATTTCGCGGACGCGTTTAGCGACACCTGCACGGCGTTGGTACTAAATGCACGTTCGGGCGGCACGTTCCAATCGATACTGGCGGCCATCAAAAATGGGCGTTCGGCGATCAGATCAAAACGCTCAAAGCTCGCACGACGCACGTTACCAAAGTAATCGCTCATCCAACCACCGGCGTCGAAAGTATGCAGATGGTTCAGGCTGATTTGATCGTCGCCCAATGACAGCGACAAGGTGAGCCCGTTCATTTGCTCGATGGCATCGACCGCCCCGTCGCCCATCCAATTGACGAGAGCAAACGCTTCGCCGTAGCGCTCGGGATTGGTTACCTGACGCACCGCGTTCAGCTTGATCAAGGCGGCAATCGCCTTCACCTGCTGCATGTACTTGGTGCGAACATCAACGAGCGAGATATGAAAACTGAGATGGTTCGATTCGATTCGCGATTTGACGCTTTCCGAAAGTGACATGCGGGAGGAAACTTTGTCTAGGGCCCGACCGATGTGTCGCAGACTGCGAAACTTCACCGGCGACGTCACGAACGCCGTCTCGCCGAACGTCATCGCACCCAGCCGACCGAACGGGCCGTTGTACGATCCGTAACTCGCGCCGCCGTTGCCGCTGACGACGAAGTTCTTGGTGGTTTTCGGAAAGAATCCGACCACGGGCCAGTTGGCCGATTCCGACGTAACGCCGTCGGTTCGAATGAGGTTGCGCAGATCGGCGGGCTCATCGAAAACCACGATCACCGGGCGGTCCGCGTCGATCGTGCCCGCGGCCAATCCGAATACGGACTCCAACGCCGACGCGTCCAACTGCCATCGCCCCGCCGGAAATGCCTGCTGTCGCAGTTTTCCGAGGCCGGTCTCAAGTTCGTTCAAGCTCGGTGAATAGAAAAACCCCAGCGAATTGGCCGGAACGGCCTGTAGCAAATCACCCGCCCGCACGACCGACGTCATCGCGACAACGACGACGCTGAGGGCGACAAATAGCCGCATGGGCTGCGCCTGTGATTGGCCGACGAATGCTTGATGACGGTCAATAGTGGTCATGAGCGGCGGCTATGGCTCCCAAGCGGCGAAAATCCCAATTCTACACCCGTTCCGCAGCGGACTCCCCGCACAGCGTTATGTTGGAAAACGGGATAAACACGCTTTTATCACGGATTTTGATGGGATTGGCGAATCGGAGCGGCCCTGTGAATAGCGGTCGCCAAGAAGCTCACGGAATCAGCGGATCGGCGTTTTTCGGACGCGCATTTCTGAGGGAAATTTTAAGACGCTTCGCGCCCTTGCCCGCCATCTGTTCGTTCAACCGGCGCTAGCCGGATGATGGCGGCAATCTAAATTAATGATGAGGACGACGCTCAAACGCCCAAGAATCAGACATCTACGGCAGATTAAACGGCTCGGCCTTCAGCGCTTCGGCCATGGCGGCGGCGGTCTCGCGTACCGCACGCACCGAGTCGCCATCGCGCCGCGTTTTGAGGCGATCTTTGTAGGTCTGCGACGGCGGCGACATCTCGACAGAGCGCATCACGCCGCCCATCACATCTTCCACCGCAATAGCCAACTCGCGAATAGTCTCGATCGACTCATCCGATACGTCGCGATCCGAATAGCGCTCCGCGATGAGTTGGTAGTACGCGGCCAACGATGTCACCAGCTTTTTCTTGGTGTTCAAGTCGGCCTTGGCGGCAGTCTTGGCGATCGCTCGCACACCCGCCATGTCGTTGATTTCGTCCGTCGCGCCTTGGTTCAGTTTCTTGATTCGCGCCGCAAAGATATCGGCATACGCCTCGGTCTGTTCGTCAAACAAAGCAAAATCGTTCGACGCATCTGCGAAGTTTGCTGCACGGTAAACCGCTCGCAGCAACGCCGGATGTGTCGCCTTGGCACCGCACCGCGCCAACCCATCGAGCGCGTCCTTGCAAAGCGGCGGATTGCTGACAATTGCCTGTTGCAACTCACGAATGCCAGCCGCGCATTGATACTGTGTGGTCGTAAACTTTGACGAAAGCCCAATCACAAACGACGGCACCGATTTCGGATGCTTCAAACCGCGCAACACCAACGCTGCATCGTCGGCAATTGCTTGCTTTTCACCGACCAGTAAAGGCTTCAGGTAGAAATTCACGCGATCGGCGTAGTAGCTAAGCGGGGCTTCTTTGGCGTTGCTGATGCGTGCGGTTTGGATCAACCGTTCGCGCGCCGCTTGCCGTCGATCGGACGATTCCTTCGCGTCGCGGAGGCTCGAAACGCGGTCGGAAATCTCGACATCCATTTGCGCCTGATCTTCGACCGTCAACGCATCTTTGCTGAGGTATTGCGCAAGGTTGTCCTGCGCGACGGCGTCGACCACCGTTAACGCGCACACGACGACGGCTGAGAAAAGCAGGTGGCAAAGCGAGACAGACCGCATCAGTACCCCACGATCGGCTAAATCAGCGTGAACGAAGGCCGTACCTTGCACCGGCACACCACAACCTTCGGACCGATAGAATCGGAAATCTTATGCCGTTTGGCAAATACACGTCGGGAGGGCTTTCGACGTAAGCATAGAGGCTAGCAAACACCGCCGCGCACTGTCAAGCGGACCGAAGCTGCGAAGTGCCTGTCGGAACGGACTTTGCGAGCGAGCCCGCTTGTGATGGCCTCGCGCAACCGATAACATCCGACTCGCCGAAGCAATCCGCAATCTCGGTCGATCCGGAGCCCGTGGTGACCAAAAACGACCAGCATATCCCAGCTCCGACGATCCGCCGGTTGAGCCTCTATCTCCGCCAACTCGAGATGCTCTGGATGGAGGAGAAAAAGACCGTTTCCTCCAAAGATTTGGGCAAGGCGTTACGGCTTACCGACTCGCAAATTCGCAAAGATTTGGCGTACTTCGGCCAGTTTGGCCAACCCGGCATCGGCTACGACGTCGGCGAACTCATCAGCACGATTCGCCACATCCTCGGGACCGACCAGACGTGGAACATCCTCCTCGTCGGCGCGGGTAACCTCGGTGCGGCGCTGAGCGCCTATCGCGGGTTTGCCAAAAAGGGTTTCCAATTGGTCGCCGTCTTCGATTCCGACCCGAAGAAAATCGGCGAACCCCTACCCGCCAAACCTGAACTGAAAATTCAGCCATTGACCGACCTTAATAAGACTGTCAGCGAGCGCGACATCCGGTTGGCCATCAATGCCGTGCCGGCCGACGCCGCACAGGACGTCGCCGATCGGCTCGTTTCCGCTGGCATTCGCGGCATCTTCAATTTCGCCCCCGTCAATCTCGACCTCGCCACCGACGTGCCTGTCTCATCTGTCGATCTCGCCGTTCAATTGGAACAGTTGAGCTTTCAGGTGCGTCTTTCAGCCCCTGTAGAAGATCGGGACAAGGCCGACCGCGCGTAGAAGGTCACGACCGCCCCCTACCCAATAAAAAACCCCAACGCCGTTGAACAACGTTGGGGTACTTGCAATGTTCGGTTGAGCTGTCGGTTACGTACGGCGGCGGCGTTGACCGCGCGGGCTGTAATCCGCGAAGCCGCGCGTGTCGGACTCGACATCAACGTTGGCTTCGGCAATTTCGTACTCCATGCGGAGATTCGAAATCAGGATCGCTAGGCTATTGGCCTGATCCGACGTCACCCGCAGATCGTTGCGACTGGTCGTCAGGATGATATGAATCGTCGTCGGGGCACCACGTTGGACCTGCTGATAGCTCCACGCGTTGCTCTTGAAGGTGCGGCCATTTTCATCGACACGGTAGTGATAAAAACCCCGCTCGGCCCCCGGTTCGACCGCTCGAATGCTGATCCGATTCCAGTCGCGCGGTGCATGGCTGCGCAGCGGCGTGACCGGAGAAATAGTCGCCACGCCATACAGCAGAAACGTACCGGCCGTCATACAAAAGACGAGCGCGATCAAGGTCTTATAGTGGCGGTGCTGCTGGCGTTGCGGCTTCGCTTTCGGCATGTCTCGTCCGTTATTGAGCGGTTTTTACGCGTAGAAGGATTGCACTACTAGGTACATCGACCCACGGGCAGATTCGGCAACAGAAAAAAACGCAAATCCTGCAGGCACGCCCGGGAATGTTTGCCGCACCCGACTCATCCATCCGCCTTTTCCAAAAACAAGGCACCAAAGGTGTAATCCGTCTCGTTAGCCAACACTTGCGAGCGCTCCATGCTGCCCGTGACAAACGCATGAATTCGTGCCGCCGATTCGGTGAATCGACCAAACCCAAACGACTGCGGACAACTCAGATAGCGAAGGCCGTTATCTTCGAAATGCGGTTGACCGCGCCACGACAGACCCGACGGGTCCACAAATTGCCACTTCACGTCTTCCGGCGTCGCCAAGCGGCCAAACGCCTGCGGATTGGCATAATCGAATGTGTACGACGCCGTGCCGCCGGGCTTCAACACACGGCGGATATGCTCATTGCATCGCACGCGACCGGAAACCGGTAGGTGCTCAAACACGCAAACGCTGAAGATGTGATCGAAGTGTTCGTCCGGAAAATCCAGCTCGGCCATGTCCATCACTTCGCCGCGCATCCGCCAATTCATGGCATCGCCTAGCGCATCGGCGCGGCGACACAAATCGGCGTCGATATCGATCGACACGACCTCATGACCGCGCGCGGCGAGGAAGCTCGAGAACAGCGACCCCGCCCCACCCATGTCGAGCACCCGACTGCCGGGCCGCAGCGGCGTGTTGGCGACGAGCCAGGCGATTTCCCACAGTAGGAACCACGGCACCTTGAGTTCGTCCGGATTGCCGGGATAGGGCTGATACGCCATCCCGCGGTTGATGTGTTCCCACGCCCCCGGCCAGCCCGATAAGCGGCCATACCAAGAGGAATAGGTCAACGCTTGTGAATTCGTTGCGGACAACTCGTCGCCGTTGTCCGGCCGAAGCCGTGGGTGGTTGGGGAATGATGTTGCAGCGTTCGTCGCGCGTTCGACGACAGCACCCGAAGATGGGCCACCGACTGACACGGTCGCTTTCGTTTGTGATTTTTGAGTATTGGCAGGCGTTGCTGCACTGAGTGCCGCATGCCCCGCAGGTTGCACGTCTACCGCCCGCATCGAACGCGGCGCATTGTCTATAGAAGATGGAGACGCGACGGGAACGACGCGCTGCATGCGGCGCATCAGGCCGAACAATTCGGAGAGAACTCGCCGACAATCGGGCCGCGCGAGGTCGTTACGATCCATCGTCTTGTTCATGAGGGCGTCATCCATGACGCGGCTGATCCTACCACGGAGCTCGATTAAACGGAAACTAAATTCTGCGGCTTAGCCGCCCCGCTCAACGAACGCTTTGAAGTTGCTCATCATCTTCCGCGTGTATTTGGGAAACGATCCGCGAATCAGGAGCCCAAGGATGCGCATCATGCCCGAAAATCGGAAGTCGCTCACCATCGTCCAACGCGTTTGGTCGCCAATGTCCTCGAAGCGATTTTCGATGATGTTGTGAACGCCCTTCGCGTCATACGTCCCGCAAAAACGGTCCGGCAGCGCGCGCTCGGTGACTGTCTCGATCATCACGCATTGGCGACCGTTCATGTCATATACGAGTTCGCTCTTGGCACCCGGTTGACCGGGCGTTCCGGAGATATGTTTGAAGCTTACGAGATCGGGCTGCCACTTTTTCAAGTTGTCGGGGTCATCGAGTAACTCGATCACCCGTTCGCGCGGAGCGTTAATCGTTAATTCGCACGTGTATTTCATGGTTTTATCCTCGCTTAGCCGACGTTTAGTCGAAATTTACGTCCGACCACGACTTCGCCAGCCAAATATTCCCGACCTACACTGTAAAGTAAAAATGATGCCAATGTCGAACAACCATTCCATCTCAAACGCGGACGCGTTCTACACAGCGCCCCCACCTGAGGAGCGACAGCCGGACGATCCGCCCCAGTCGTTTCCGCTCGCTACGCGGTCGCGCGACGTGCGTCGGCACATCATCGTGCGCATTGCGATCATCATCGGCGGAACGATTGTGTTGCTGGTTGGGATCGCCCTACTGATCCTGCCGGGGCCTGCGTTTGTCGTCATCCCCGCCGGTTTGGCCATTCTCGGCACCGAGTTGGTTTGGGCGCGCCGCCTGCTGCGCCGCGTGAAGGAGGATGGCAGCGATTTGGCGAATGGTCTGATGCAGCGGCTGAAGCGAAAGCTTAGGTGGGGTAAGGTGAAGCCGACGGATGACGGCGATTGGAATAGTGGTGCAACCGGAAGCGACAATGTGAATCCTTCGCCGGATGATCGTCTGTGAGAGACCTTTATGTTCTCGCGTTTAGAAACGCGAAAATGCTCTTAACTTCTGGGCCATGCCGCCTCCGCTCGTCACTCCGCGACGGCATTAACTCGATCCTCAATCGGAACGACCGCCCCACACTCCGGACACGTACCGCTTTCATTTCCGCGAAGGTTATATCCGCATGCGGCGCACGCATTGTTCGAAATGTCGGGCCGCGTTCGTATCAACCAACCGCACACAGCCAACGTCGGTAACAACATCGACCAATACGGAACGAGCAAACCGCGCACGCCGCCGCGCGTGTGTTCCACCCAGAGTGGTGCTTGAAGAAATGGCCCGACCGGCGCGACGGTATATGCCGATGTGGGCAGCGACTGCACATCCCACCAAACGGCAACGCCGCCGCGTTGAAAGCTCAGCCGCGCTTTGCCGGCGCGCAAGTACAGCTCATTCCAAATGCCCGCCAACAGCCAAACGACGACGACAGCACAAGCACCAAAGATGAGCAAGTTGATAAGCGTTCGACGACGGATACATCAACTCCTTGAAGCATGATTTCGCGTACCGTTGACGCCATGTGTCAAACACAATTGTTAATCATAGGTTGCCCGGATCGCGCTGCACCATCCCAGGACCGAGATACGGGAGGACCGTGCAGCCTACCATCTACCAAACCAGCGCGCGTAATGGCCCGGGCGCGGCGGTTCGGTACGTGTGGTATTTATCGCACGCCACGAATGATGAAGATATAACAGCCCCAACTTAGTCCACAAGCTCGTCGGCAACACAATAGTGTATTCAAAAGCAATCTATCGACTCCATAACGCTACCCATACCATCCAACGGCGTCGATCATCAGCACAAAAAAACGGCCCATCACTTCAATTAGAAGTGATGGGCCGTTTGATTTCTTTCGAGTAATCGAGGCGACCGGCTAGCCAATCATCAGCAACCGGTTAATTGATCGTCGCCAAATCCTGCTTCGCGTTCACACCCGCCCATCGACCGGTGTTACCGAACAACCCATCGTCATTCGAAAACGCGGGCAGATCGCGACGATTATCCAAGCCATCCTTCGGTCCGTCGCTCAGGCAACCTTCGCCATTCGTCTGTAAGAAGCGAATGCCCACGCGCGACAAGTCGCGCTTCGGGTGTCGCACACTGCAAACCAGGCCGGTCTCAACTCGCGTCTCAGGCATGTCTTCGTTGTTCAGCGGATACAAGAACTCGATCTGCACCCGTTCGCCGATGCCGGGGGCATTACCGTTGGTTGTCATCAGCCCGGCGCCACTATGCGACAGGTCGACAAGCTGACCGGGACTAACCCCGCCCATGCCGTCAACGACAAGCTGAATGGGCGCATCGGCTCGGACGCGGGTTTCACGGCGGCGTTCGATTGAGTTCAGATCCATGATGGGCTACCTCGTGCTGCACGCCGCGGAATGGCGGCGTGGCCAAATCGGCTCGATGCGCTCTCATCGGATCGCGCGGCGCGCAAGTTCAGCTTCGAATCGTCCGCTATCGTGAAGCACTCCGTTCCGCCTCAAACGCACCGATCCTTTCGGCCCCAATTGGCGCTCTCGGACCGTGCAAGATTTGCCGCTTTCAGGTAGGCTTGCCCCGCTGACAAACCCAAAAACCGCGTATTGGCAAAATGAACCCGCCGATACGAAGCGCAATACCTGCGGAGCCCAGAACCGATGCTTTGGTCCAACTTTTTCATCACCACCTCAAAGGAAACCCCCAAAGACGCCACCGCCGCGTCGCACCGACTCATGTTGCGCACCGGCATGGTGCGGCAACTCTCGGCCGGTGCGTATTCGTATCTGCCGCTTGGCTTCCGCAGCCTCCGCAAGGTCGAAAAGATCGTGCGCGAAGAGATGAACCGCGCCGGCGCGATCGAACTCATGATGCCCGTGTTACATCCGATCGACCTATGGCACGAGACCGGTCGCGTTGAAGCCATGGGCGATGTGTTGTTGCGTCTCGGTGGTCCCGAAGGCGACTGGCGCACGCAAACCGTGCTCGGCCCGACGCATGAAGAAGTTATCACCGATATCGCGCGGGCCTATCTCAACAGCTATAAGCAACTGCCCGTCAGCATGTATCAGATTCAGGTCAAATTCCGTGGCGAAGCGCGACCCAAGAGCGGCGTCTTGCGCACGCGCGAATTCCTGATGAAAGACGCTTACAGCTTTCACGATACCGTCGATTCGCTCGACGCCGTCTATCAAAAAATGTACGACGCTTACTGCCGCATTTTCGCCCGCTGCGGTCTGCCCTACGTCGCCGTCGAAGCCGAAAGCGGCCCTATCGGTGGCGATGCCTCCCACGAATTCATGGTGCTCACCGACGCCGGTGAAGACGTGGTCGCGCTGACTGAAAATCAGGACTACGCCGCCAACACCGAACGCGCCGTTAGCGCCCCGCTTCCGCAAGACGACACGGCCATGGCCGACGTCGCCGAAATCGAAACGCCCAACCAACGCACCATCGACGAAGTCTGCGCGTTCCTGAAAACCGAAGCGCGCCAGATGATTAAGACACTTGTCTACACGCTGGCTTACGGCCCGGACAAAAAACGCGAATCGAAAACCGTTGTAGCCTTGGTACGCGGCGATCACGACGTCAACGAAAACAAACTCGACCGCGCGGCGATTGCATTACTAACGAAAACGCTCGGTGCTGAATCCTCAAGCCCCAAGCCCCAAGCCCCAAGCCTAGACTTGGCCGACGAAGCCACCATCAAAGCCCTTACCGGTGCCGACGTCGGCTTTGCCGGTCCGCACAGCCTCAAGGGCGATTATCTGCTCGTCGTCGATCAGGCCGTTTCCGTCATGCGTAACGGCGTGACGGGTGCGAACAAGACCGGCTATCACGTTCAAAATCTCAATCCGGGGCGCGACTTTTCCATCGAAGGCGAGACCGTAAGCGTGTCCGACATTCGCAACGTCACCGACGGCGACCTTTCGCCCAAGGGCAGCGGCGCGGCGATTCGCTTGCGCAAAAGCATCGAAGTCGGCCACGTCTTTAAGCTCGGCACCAAGTATTCCGAATCGATGAAGGCCACCTATTTAGACAAAAATGGAAAAGCCCGCCCGCTGATCATGGGCTGCTACGGCATCGGCCTCAACCGCATCATGGCCAGCGCCATCGAAGCCCATCACGACGACGGCGGCATCATTTGGCCCATGTCGATCGCGCCGTTCCAAGTGCTCATCCTCGCGCTCGACCCCAAAGAAGAAGACGTGATGAACACTGCCCGCGCGTTACACGACGAACTGGAAGCGGCGGGCATCGATGTGTTGCTCGACGACCGCGACGAACGCGCCGGCTTCAAATTCAAAGACGCCGACCTGATCGGCATCCCGGTCCGCGTCACCATCGGCCGCAAAGGCCTCGCCGACGGTATCGTCGAACTAAAACGCCGGGGTGGTGACGACATCGACAAGATCGCGCCGGGCACGGCGGCCGCGCGCGTGAAGGAAGTGGTGAAGGGGGAGTTGGAGAGGTTGGGTGCGGGGAAGTGATGGCCACGTCAGATGGTGATGGCAACATAACGCGCATCTCCGCGTAGGGTGGGTTGTACTCAACCCACCGCCGATAGACGCGAACGGCTTCACTACTAGATTACACCGCCCACTACACGGCTCAATTCGATGATCTCAAATGACGAACTAATCGAACTGTTGAGCACTCACGGAATTTGCAGGCCGCAACCGGTAACGGATTGGACAGGATCAATTCCCCTGCCAGTGGAGATCGCTCGGTTCTATGAAGAGATCGGGCCAATGGACATTGAGATAGTCGGGTATGGAAATCCTACGGAAATCCCATCTCTATCAGCCCTTTGGGACCTGCAGGAGGGCTATCGTTGGCACTCACGAACAAAAGAACGGTTTACCGACTGGCCCGACGAATGGATTGTTGTCGCAAGCGAATCCGGAGATCCATTTATCTTCCGCGACGGTAAGATCCTGTTTGCTCTGCACGGAACTGGTAAATGGGAAACCGCTCCAATTTTTTTCGATATTTTCACTATGGCTGCATGCTTAGGTATTGTCGGAAAGGTTGTCAAAGAAGCCGGGGCGGATATTGTTGACGACAATTCTGTTATACGCCCTAAATACCGCGATATGGCAATCGATCATCTAAGAGAAATCTTGTATGGTATGAATGATGTGCTCGCCGTCCTTGATAAACTAGGATGGTAATACTTGCAGAAGTAGTGTGGGTTGTACTCAACCCACCGAAACACCCGGCCGGTGGCATGCATACCGCTGAGCTAGCCTAGGTCCTTCGCGGGTGCCATGCCGACCTAACCGCGGCGCGTTCGTGCGTCTAATAATCATTAGCGTTCTCGGGAACACTCAACCGCGAGCCCAACTCCAAGGTCGGCATGCGTCACACACGACGATAGCATACTAAGAAATTCGGTTCAGGGAATCTGAACATTGTGGTCAACATCTATCATCATCTAAAATTGACGTATTCACGCGTCTCAAGCATGCCGACCTTTGCTTTGGTTGGTCGATTGAGTGATTCCGCGCGGTCTTACCTGTTTGTAACCGGGTGCCCCATGTTGGTACTCCAACGTGGGGTCACGATTCGATCCTGAGACAACTACAAAACGTGAACAAAAGTCAACACAAAGTCGCATACCCCATATCGACATAACGACGCCGCCCGCCCATCAATTCCATAGCTTCCCCAAACACAATCCCACCCACCGGCGAGCCGAGTAGGCCCTTTTTTCGATGCCTACCCCATGCTCACCAACCGAAACAAAATTTGCGCACGTTTGCGCGCGTTTGCATAGTTTGGCCCACCCTACCCTCTGAAACTGTTCCGCCATTCGATTCGCTCGCCGACTTCCTTTACACTCGGTCATCCAAAAATTGAACGCTCAACAGCGCAGCCGATTCAGCGACAACAGAATCATGGAGCAAACCTCGTGACCAAACGGTTGAACCTATTCACATTAGTTACGCTTTGCACCACCAGCCTCGCGCACGCCCAAAGTTGGCGCGGCGACGTATGGATCACCGCCCGCGATACCGATCAGCGCTTGGCCAAAGCCAAAACCATCACGCCCAAAGCCGTCGCGCAGCCGACGGAGTTTAAGAAATTCATCTTCATCGATCCGAACGCCAAGTTTCAAACCGTCGTAGGCATCGGCGGCGCGCTGACCGACGCGGCAGCCGAGACGTATGCGAAGCTGCCGCCGGCAAAGCAGCGCGAAATTCTCGAAGCCTACTACAGCCGCACCAATGGCATCGGTTACACCTTCGCGCGCACGAGCATTCACAGTTGCGATTTCTCGAGCGAAAGCTTCACCTACGTAAACGACGGCGACAGTTCGCTCGACTCGTTCGATATCGCGCACGACAAGCAATATCGCATTCCGTTTATCAAAGCCGCGATGGCCGAAGCCGAAAAGGCCGGTCATCCGCTCAAGCTGTTCGTCAGCCCGTGGAGCCCGCCGGCGTGGATGAAAACCAACAACAGCATGCTCAAGGGCGGCTCGCTCTTACCCGAACATGCGGCGACGTGGGCCAACTATTACGTGAAGTTCATCAGAGCTTACGAAGCAGCGGGCGTTCCGATCTGGGGCCTGACGGTGCAGAACGAACCGATGGCCGTGCAAACGTGGGAGTCGTGCGTATTCACCGCCGACGAAGAGCGCGACTTCGTTAAGAACCATCTGGGGCCGACGCTAAAGAAAGCCGGGCTCGGCGACAAGAAACTCATCGTTTGGGATCACAACCGCGGGTTGATGTACCATCGCGCTAACACCATTCTTAGCGACAAGGACGCGGCGCAATACGTTTGGGGCGTTGGCTTTCACTGGTATCTTGCCGATCGCTTTGAGAACGTCCGCTTCGTGCAAGACCGCTTCCCCAACATCGGGCTCGTCTTCACCGAAGGCTGCGCCGAACATTATGACGGCGATCGCATCGGCAATTGGCAATGGGGCGAACGCTACGGTGAGTCGATGATTCACGATTTCAACAACGGCGTCGTCGCCTGGACCGACTGGAACGTGGTGCTCGACGAGCGCGGCGGACCGAACCATGTGGGCAACTTCTGCTACGCCCCCATTCATGCGAACACGAAGACGGGCGAACTAACGTTCATGAATTCGTATTACTATCTCGGGCACTTCTCGAAGTTTGTGCAACCCGGCGCGCGACGCGTGATCGCGTCGGCCATGTGGGACGAGTTGCTCGCAACGGCCTTCGTCAATCCCGACGGTTCGGTCGTCGCCATCCTCATGAACGCCACGGAAGACGATCACGAGATCGGCTTGTCAATGAACGGCCACGCGGCGGAGCTGACCAGCCCCAAGCGTTCGATGATGACGGTGGTGATGCGGGAGGAACAGGCGGAGTAAACGTAGTGTGGTTGCTTGAGTATGACCCACCCTACTCCCTCATCCAAATTAATTGTGTGGATTCTTAAGTTTTGCGCTGTGGAAAAAACCCTCACCCCAGCCCTCTCCCTGCGAGGGAGAGGGAGTAGACGTCACTCACTTTTCTAATCTGTATGAGGTACAATCCCTTGATTTCACGCTTCCTAAACCCGGTAATCAATTGACCGACATGCTGGAACAATCAGACCTGCTCTGTTTGGAAGACGCTTTGCACGTTCTAGCGTGCCCAATTGGCAACCCGAAATATGATTTCGATTTTCGAGGATCGTTCGGCTGCCGCGTTGCTCGGCCCGATTGCAACCCAGTTGAGGCAATCGCGCGTGTCGGTGCGATCGACGAATACGGCGATGCGTATCAGCATTTGCTCGCGCGCGGCGTTCGTCTCGTACACACGCCTCAACAACACCTAGCATGCAGTCAGTTGCCATACTGGTACGAGCCGCTACGCGACATTACGCCACGCAGCCTTTGGTTTAACACGCGCCCCTCCGCTACGGATGTCGGCAAAGAGTTAGGTTGGCCAGTCTTCATAAAAGGCGCGCGACAAACAAGCCGCCATCAGCGTGCACTGTCAATCGTTAACAATCCAGACGAATGCGAACGCGCGCTTGATGCGTACGAAAATGATCCGATACTCCAATGGCAGGAGATTGTCTGTCGCCAATTCGTGCCGCTTCGTCGAGTAGAAGATATTGATCCCGAACGAATCCCCAGTTCTTTTGAGTTTCGGAGTTTCTGGTGGCACAACACGTGCGTTGGCTTCGATCGCTATTGGACCGAATCGACCTATGCAATTTCAAAAAGCGAACAGGAGCGTGCGCTACGTGTCGGGCGGGATGCATCGCAACGAATCGACGCACCTTTTAAAGTGATTGATTTGGCACAAACTGAGACTGGCGACTGGATCGTCATCGAATTAAATGACGGCCAAGAAAGCGGCTACGCTGCGATTCACCCATTGGGACTTTGGCGACGTCTGATTGACGCAGTCAGCGAGGCATAAACGGGATCGAATTGGGAAACAAAACAAGATGTCGAATTGATCTTTGTGGCAGCTTTGCAAAATCCAATTCGAATGTCGCGCGTTTCGGTAAGTTGAATACACCCCACCGCACTACATTGATTTTGAGGTACGATACTTGTTCGCAGCGGTTTCCAAGTCATACTGAACCGGCTTGAAATCAGGTGCACAAATCTGGCACAAGCATTGGTCGCATCCAATATTTCGTCGCTCAAACTCCTTGCGCAACAAAATATCTGTAAGTTCGCCGCCCCATTCATCACCGTTGACGAAATATGTCGTGTCGACCGTATTCCATTCACCATCTTTGACGCGTTGGACGTAGAAGCAATTGACCGGTACGAAAACTGTGGTCGGCTTGGCGAATTCGGGCGACCAATCAATTGATAATTTAAATCCCGTCTGTGCAATAAGCTAAGTATTAATGATCGACCAATCAGTCTGAATCCAATTTTCTAACCAATGGACCGCGACCTCTGAGCTTACATCTGCCGCGCCGGCACAACCACTAAAATTGACTTGAAGATGCCATGGTGCATTCTCGTTGCTCGGTTGTTTTTCTTGTCGAACTAGTGCCGAAGTTGCCAATTTAAGGTAATCGAGCGTAGCGTCGGTCGGATCGTGCGGCTTCCCTGCTCTTCGTATCACATACTCCTGAAGGCCGTGGGCGAGTTGTTCGGCAAGTTCGGGAAGATAAATCGTGGTGATTACAACGTCTCCGCGGTGGCCTACCTGTGGTTCACGGAAGCGCGTGCGCCCTTTCAAGCGATCCCAAATTGTGCGTGGAAGTGTAACCGGCTTCAAAAGCCGCTCTTCAATCTCACCCTCGATACTGAAACAGGTTCCACTCATGAACGGATGCTCTGGAAGATACCGTCATTAATGACTCGAAAAACCGACCCGTAAAATAACGCGAGGCCGAGGTGGCGTCCTAGACACCAACCCGGCCTCACATTGCAAGAGATTTTTATGATAGCGAGCTTAGCCGTTTAGCAGTGCTCGAGCGTACTCATCCGGCGACATCGTAATCTCGCCGTTTCGCATCATCTCGATCATCACCGGGATGTCCTTCCCATTCTTGACGCCATCGCCATTGAAGTCGCCTTCGATGGTTTTACAGGTTTCCGGGCCTGTGACGGAATCGATCGTGTTTTGGACAATCGGGCTGCCGCTCCCCTCAGGCGCCCAAGACGGCCCCACGAAAAGAACAGCGACTGCGGCTGCCGCAGCCAACGGAACCACCTTCCAGAGCCGAGCCTGCCATGATTGCTTCGGGCTCTGAGCCGAAACCGTCGTGGCCTGCCACGGGTAACTGGTCGTCGCACCGTCGAACGCACCGGCCTGGCGGGCGTCACCGAGTGTGACGAGCAGGGATTCCAAATTGCCATTTCGCGTAGTCATCATTGAACTCCATACGCTATTGCGTATCACCGAGGGCGCGCGCAGAAAATTCTGCAGGAATCTCGATATTTTTTTTCGCCAGGCACCGACGGAGCTGGTCCAACACCCCCGGTACGCGCGACGCCCGTAGCGTCGCCTCCGGGAGGTTAAGTTCTTGTGCTATCAGCCTTAACGACGCCCCTTCAAAGAACCGCCGCCGCACAATTACCCCATCTTCGTCCGATAATTTCGACACGCATTCATTCAGCGAAAAAAGTACTTCCGCTTCGTGCGCGAGTGCCTCAGGAGACATATCGTCAGTCGGTCCGTCCGCCGCCACGTCCACATCGTCATTATGCTGGATCGTTAACCGGCCCTGACGGCAATATTCGCGGTACACATTCCGAACGATCCCGACCACCCAGACCATGAAGTCGTACTTCGGGTCATATTTCGAGCGCTGGTGAAACGCCCGTGTCCAACCCTCATTTACAAGATCGTCCACCCAGTCCGCCCGATGCGAAATACGCCACGCCACCAGCCGCACACGCTGGTGATACCGGTCGTACAACCGCTCAAACGCACGGTCGTCGCCCCCGGCAAGCGCTTCACAAAGTTCACGGACGGTCGGTTCGCTCATACGTCCCTTGATTCTGACCGGTCAGGGCCGACCTCGCTACCTTTGAGGGCGATTCGGCGGGTTCGTCAACTATACCACTGGTAAATCGGGCCTACCGTGCGGTGGCTTTGGGAGGAGGGTGGTTATGTTGACTCAGGGGTCGTAAAGGTCGGGTGCCCTGCCGCGCGGACTTTTCCTCCTCAATGTAAGAGATGGGACAGGGTTGCCCGTTGTCAGGGTCGGCACTGCTCATAGAGCAGTGGCACAGCTTTATCGTTTAGGCACTGCTTACAGAGCAGCGGCACGGGCTTGGCGCAACTTTGACGATTTACCTCGGTTTCAAATAGGCCGACTAACATCCTGCGCGTTTGTTCGCAGCGCTGCGCAACCATCACTGGTGCGTAACGCTTTGTGTGAGACGTTGGCGAAACGCCCGACGCCCCTTGGCTAGGTTTGTTAGGCGCATACACTGCAGGGAAGTTTTCGCCCGTGTATATAGCTGCGCCCGCACGCCGCAATTGCCGAAGAAATAAGGCGAAACACCCGATCGGAGATCTGCATGAAAATCGGCGCGCCGAAATCTTATATTGAAGGGGAACACCGGGTCGCCCTGGTGCCCGAGACTGTCACCAAACTCAAAAAACTTGGCCTCGAGTGCGTCATTCAAAGCGGCGCGGGTATGGCCGCCGGTTTTACTGACGACGCTTATACCGCCGCCGGTGCGACCATCGCCGACAGCGCTTCGGATTTGAGCAATCAATGCGATGCGATCGTACTGACGCATCCGCCGACCGATGCCGAATTCACGTGGTTGCGCAGCGGCCAGATGCTATTCTGCGTGTTGCAACCGTTGGTGAATCACGAACTCGTGAAGCGCCTCGCCGACCATGGCGTGATTGCGATTGCGATGGACATGATGCCGCGTATCAGTCGCGCGCAGAAGATGGACGTGCTCAGCTCCATGAGCACCATCGCGGGTTACAAGGCCGTGCTATTGGCCGCGTCCGAACTCGACAAGATGTTCCCGATGATGATGACTGCCGCGGGTACGATTACCCCCGCCAAGGTGCTGATCCTCGGTGCTGGTGTTGCGGGTTTGCAAGCCATTGCGACGGCGCGCCGCCTAGGCGCAGTCGTCGAAGCGTTTGACGTACGCCCCGCCGTGAAAGAACAAGTCGAGTCGCTCGGCGCGCGTTTCGTTGAAGTCGCTGCGTCGAACGAAGACGCCGAAGACGCTGGCGGTTACGCAAAGGAAATGTCCGAGGAATATAAGCAGAAGCAGGCTCAACTCATCGCCGATCATTCCGCCGAGTCCGACATCATCATTTCGACAGCACTCATCCCCGGGCGCAAAGCGCCGATCCTGATCACCAACGAAACGCTCGGTCGCATGCGGCCCGGTTCGGTAGTCGTGGACCTTGCTGCAGAAGGCGGCGGTAACTGCGAATCAACGCAACTCGGCGAGCGCGTTGTACACGACGGCGTTGTAATCCTCGGCCCGCAGAACATTCCGGCGACGATTCCGTATCACGCCAGCCAAATGTACTCGCGCAACATCATGGCGTTCCTGCAAGACCTGACGAAGGAAGGCCAAATCCAACTCGATAAAGCCGACGAGTGCGTCACCGGCACCGTCATCACGGAAGGCGGCGAGATCGTGCACGCGCGGACACGCGAGACGATGAAGCTCGAACCGTTGTCCGCCGCCGAAGGGAGCCCCGCATAAATCATGGATGCGATCATCACGTTATTAACGATCTTCGTACTGGCGATCTTCATCGGCTTCGAAATCATCACGAAGATTCCGCCGACGTTGCACACGCCGCTCATGTCGGGCTCTAACGCGATCAGCGGCGTCACGCTCATCGGTGCCGTCGTTGCCGCGGGCAGCGACGTCCCCGTCTTGCCGCAAGCGCTCGGTTTCTTGGCTGTCTTGTTCGCCACCATCAACGTGGTCGGCGGTTTCCTTGTCACCAATCGCATGCTCAGCATGTTTAAGCGGAAGGGATAAGCTCGTGCTGGCAGCTTCCAACGCACTACTCATTAACGGTGCCTATTTGCTGGCATCGATCCTGTTCATCTTCGGCCTCAAGGGGCTGACGCATCCGAAGACGGCCGTGCGCGGTAACCTGCTCGGCGCGCTGGGCATGTTGGTCGCCGTCGGCGTGACGCTGCTCGATCAACACATCGTCAGCTTCCCCGTCATGATTGCCGGTCTCGTCATTGGTACCGGCATCGGCGCATTTCTCGCGATTCGCGTCGAGATGACGGGCATGCCCGAACTCGTCGCGTTGTTTAACGGCTTCGGCGGTGTCGCGTCGGTGTTTGTCGCCGCCGCATGGATGCTGTCGGGTGGCGATGAAGGTTTCAAGGAAGGTCTCGTGCGCGGTGCGCGCGACTTGATCGGTGTGGAGACTGCCGGCGCGCAAATCGCCCTGATGCAGGGCGCGATTGCCGCAACGGCATCGGCGTTGATCGGCGGCGTAACGCTACTCGGTAGCCTCGTCGCCTATGGCAAACTCGCCGGCCTCAAATGGGTGCCCGAAGGCGAATTCATCCCGGCGCAGAAGATCCTTAACGCCGCCCTCGTTCTGCTCGGCCTATTCCTGTGCTATCAATCCGTTATCAATCCTGACAACGGTTTGTTTTTCCTCGGCATTGTGCTCGTGTCGTGTATTCTGGGTGTCACACTCGTTACACCCATTGGCGGTGCCGACATGCCCGTGGTCATTGCGCTGCTCAACTCGTATTCGGGTTTGGCCGCTGCTGCGACTGGCTTCGTTATTAGCAACAACGTGCTCATCATCGCCGGCTCGCTCGTCGGTGCGTCCGGGCTCATCCTTACCAGCATTATGTGTAAGGCGATGAACCGTAGCCTTGCCAATGTGATGTTCGCCACGATGGGGGCGAGCAGCAGCACGGCTTCGGCCGACGACGTTTACGAAGGTAAGATCAAGAGCACCTCCGGCGATGAAGTCGCCATGTTGCTCGAAACATCGCGTCGCGTCGTGATCATTCCGGGTTACGGCATGGCCGTTTCGCAAGCCCAACACGCCGTGCGCGATTTAGCCAACCTGCTCGAATCGAAGTTTGGCGCGAACGTTGACTTCGCCATTCACCCGGTCGCGGGCCGCATGCCCGGCCATATGAACGTGCTGCTTGCCGAAGCGAACATCCCGTATGACAAGCTGCGCGAAATGGACGACATCAACCCGGAAATGGATCAGGTCGACGTCGCCGGCGTCATCGGTGCCAACGACGTCGTGAACCCCGTCGCGCGGACCGACCCCAACTCGCCCATTGCGGGTATGCCCATCATCGACGTCGATAAGGCCCGCACGGTAATCGTGATCAAGCGTAGCCTCAGCCCCGGGTACGCCGGCATCCCCAACCCCCTCTTCGCCGCCGACAACACGCTGATGTTCTTCGGCGACGGTAAGAAGGCGTTTCAGGAGATGATCGAAGCGTTGAAGGAAGCTTGATGCGATTTGGTGATCGAGCGATTTTTTGATTTGGTGATTTTTTGCAACGCCATGCGCGATGTCTGATTTGGACACATTGACGCGCGTATCGCCGCGCCCGGGCATGTTGTGCCGCACCGTCAGAGCCGCGGGCTATCGCCCGCAGGGATTTACGGCGACCGGGAGTGCTGTAGTTATAGGTTAATTTCAGAATTCATCGTCACTTGGCCATTGCATAGAATATGTGCCATGGCCACGGAAACGTTGAATAAATTGCGACGGCGTATTCGCGTCGGTCGAGTTCGCTACTGTGTCACGAAACTCGCCGTGGCTTGCATCGTCATTCTTGTTGCCACGGCAGTCATTGAAGTCCTGATATCAGAACATGAATATTGGTATCGCAATGACCACGGCAGATTTCGATTTGACATTGGTTTTGCAGATCATGGAATCCACTTGAACGCGGAAAGATATAAAGGAAGCAACGCGAGCTTCGATGAATACATTCGGAATCACGCAAATGACGATGGCTGGTTAGTTTCGGGCTGGGAGACCCAACCAAGAATGCGCGGATTTCTTTCTGTCCGCTACTTTGAAACACCAACATTCGGCGAATATCGCTCCGGGAAGCACATAATCATACCTAGAAATATCTGCACCAACTGCCCTCAACGACTCAACGCATCGATACCGATGGTTTATATCGCATTACCTCTCTGGTTTATTCAATTACCCGTCGGAATGTTTCAGGCGATTCTGATTTACATTCGCTGGCACCGCTTCGACCCCACGGCTTGCCGCCAATGCGGCTTCGATCTTCGCGAGAATGTCAGCGGCATCTGCCCGGAATGTGGGACGCCACTTTCCAAGTTGAATCAGACGATAATCGACGCCTCATCGAAATAACATGCGGGCACAGCCCGCGGCTCTGATGTTGGCGCGCTTCGGTTTCCCGTTCGGGTACACATTCTTTCCCCTACAGCCCCAAATTATCGCTTTGCCCGCACTCCTCAATGTATCCGCATGCCTCCGCCTTAGCGTTCGTTAACGCTGACTACCAAATCTTACAATAGCCCTATCCGGCGTCCCCTTCGCTCACCCACCGAGAGCGTATTCCATTCTGAGCGCCCGTTCTCTCCTCCCCCCATCCCCCTCGAAAATCCGGTATAACCTTGCCGTTATTGAAGGAAGTTGATTGGTACTATCATTAACCGGCCACGGATCACCGAGCGGGCGTTAGAACGGCAGCCACTTACGCATGAAGAGCATCCAACAACTCGGCGATTTCTTCATCTTCGCCTGGCAGGCGTTTTCGGCGATGTTTCGCGGGGGTTTTGACCGGCGAAATTGGCGGTTGCTGATTCCGCAGCTCTACGAAGTCGGCTATCGCTCGTTGCCCGTTATTTTGATCACCGGCGCGTTCGTCGGCATGGTGATCGCCGTGCAAGCCGTCGAGCAGTTTCGGGCGATGGGCCTCGAAGAACGCATGGGCACGCTGGTGAATCTCTCCGTCGTGCGCGAACTCGGCCCTGTGCTCGCCGGCATCATGCTCGCCGGTCGTATCGGCGGTGCACTAACGGCCGAACTCGGCACCATGAACGTGACCGAACAGATCGACGCGTTGCGCAGCATGGGCGTGAACCCGATGCGCTATCTCGTCGCCCCGCGCGTGCTGGCCTGCACGGTGCTGACGCCGACGCTTACGTTCTTTGCCGACTTCACCGGCGCTGCGGGGGGTTGGTTTGTCTCTGTCGTCGTCGAAGGCGTGCCCGCAGGGCCGTATTGGGATTTCACACGGCAGAGCGTCACCAACTTCGATCTATACAGCGGCATCGTGAAGAGCGTGTTTTTCGGCGCGGCCCTTGGGTTGATCTCATGCTATTCCGGCTTCCATTGTCGCCCCGGTGCAGAAGGTGTGGGCAAGGCCTGCACCACGTCATTCGTGATTTCGTTTATCGCCATTCTCGCGCTCGACTTCGTGCTTGCTCAAGTCCTGCAGGATATTCAATTGTCGATCTACGGATTCCAGCCCGTCTTGTAACCCGAACCAATATGCCGCCGACCGCCCCACCATTGATTGAGTTGAAACACGTCAGCAAGCGCTTCGGCAAGCTGGTCGCGAATGACGCGATCAGCTTGTCGCTGCGCGAGGGCGAAGTGATCGCCCTTCTGGGCGAAAACGGCGCCGGCAAGACGACGCTGATGAACATCCTC
>JAUIHO010000278.1 GCA_030432035.1 Phycisphaerae bacterium | reverse complement strand
CCAAGGCGTTCAAGATTTTTCAATCCAAATTGCTCGACCAAATTTTTGCGGACTTACAAGCCGCACGAACGGGTCGCCATAACGTCAATATCACCGGCGACGGCGCCGTTGAGATTCAACGTACGCGATCCTACGAGTTTGGCGACTCGCCGGCGAACATGGATATACCGTCAACGTTGATCAACGCGATGCTGCGCGATCCGGAGGCGGCTAAGAACGGCAACCTGCGTTTGCGTCCCGAAGATATTGAGATTCACCTGACGCGTAATACGCCCAAGTGCGCGACGGCCGTGTGCATGGATATGAGCGGTTCGATGCGTTACAACGGGCAGTACATTAATGTAAAGCGCATGGCGTTGGCGTTGCACGGTTTGATTCGAACGGAGTATCCCGGCGATTTTGTTGACTTTATCGAGGTATGTTCGCTACCGGCCCGCAAGCATATTTCCGAAGTGCCCGCGCTATTGCCGAAGCCGGTCACGATTTTCGACCCGGTGGTGCGACTCAAAGCCGACATGAGCGACGAGCGCATCACGGCGAGTGATATCCCGCCGCACTTTACCAATATTCAACGCGGACTTTCATTGGCGCGGCAAATGTTACAAGTGCAGGACACGCCGAATCGACAGATCTTGTTAATCACGGATGGCCTGCCGACGGCGCACTTTGAAGGCAACTGGCTTTATCTACTCTATCCGCCGAATCGACGGACCGAGCAGGAGACGATGCGCGAAGGCCTGCGCTGCGCCGAACAAGGCATCACAATCAACATCTTTCTTTTGTCGAGTTGGGGGCAGACTGAAGAAGACGTGCAGTTTGCACATCGCCTCGCGGAAAGCACGAATGGTCGCGTGTTTTTTGTAGGTGGGCGCGAGCTGGATCGTTTTGTAGTTTGGGATTACGTCAAGCGGCGACGGTTTATTCTCGGGTAAGCTGTCTTACCGAAGAATCTGCAGTGAACAATTTTGAGAGCGTACACCGGCTATTAGCCGGTGCCACAGCGAGATGATTCTTTAGCGCGTTTATCGCGTTATTCTGTAGCCGCGATTTCTTTCGCCACTTCGACCATGACATCGTCAATGTTCCTCCCCGCCGCGCGACCAAACGTCTTTTTAAACAGTGACGAATCCAAACTGACGTCCATCGGTCGCGGTTCGGGAAATTGCATGTCGCTTTGGCAGCTTGGCACGATCTGATCGGCATTGATACCGAGTGCTCGCGCCAATGCCAGACCGATCTCAAGGCGGGAAACGCCTTCTGGCCCACCTGCGTGAATGACGCCGGTAAGGTCGGATTTCGCTATGTCGATGCAAGCCTGTGCTGCGTCGTTTAACGAAATGGGACTGCGGAATTCGTCTTGAAATAATCTTAGCGGTTTACGGTCGAGCAATGCTTGAAGTTGATTTCGAAACGTCGTTTTTCTGACGACAGCAGGAAGGCCGATCATCAGCGGCAAACGGACGACAGCGGCGTTGGTGAAGTTGGCAAGTTGCTCTTCGGCTTCGATCTTGGTCTTGCCATAGACCGATGTGGGATGGGGCGTTGCCGCTTCGTCATATGGTGCGGAACTGCCGTCAAAGACGAGATCTGTCGACGTAAAGACCAAGCGAGCGTCTACGTCCGCAGTCGCCTCAGCCAAAGCGACGGTTGCTTCGACGTTTATTTTTCGAGCTTGCGTTGGATTCTCATATGCCGCCATCACGCTCGTCACAGCCGCGGCATGTATCACATACTTCGGCTTGCGGTCGCGCACAAACGCACGAACGGCTTCGAAGTTCGCCAAGTCCAGCGGTTTGGTTTCGCCATGCTGCGGGCGCGGGCCGCTAGGCGACACGGTACCGACGACGGGTTCGCCGCTGTTCGTCAGCGCTCGCAGCAATACGCTTCCAAGTTGTCCGCCGGCACCGGTAATGAGCCACATGTGGTGTTCCACCGTGAAGTGATTGTGTTGCGAATTGAACCTGTTATTCCAAGGCTAGGTTATACGAGGGCCAAATCTCCGGAAAGGCGTTATTTGCGCGGCGAGTTAGTTAATTTATTGGGCCAAACTGCTCGATGAATGGGTTGTGTGTGTACACCCGTTTTCAATTTTGAGTAAGCGAAGAAAGCCTTGGATGGTGGTTGGTGTGGGAGTTGTGACCATGGCGTTATTGCCGACTGTCAATTCATCGTCGGGCCATGGCGATTCGTCACTCACATCGTTATCGCGCGACGAGATGCGTGAGCGATTGCATTGGCTTCTAGGCGAGTCATCCGTCACGCAGTGTGCGCCGGATATTCGCATCGAATCGAGCACCAGTTTCGACGACTACGAGATGCAGCGAATCTCCTACTTCGTTGAATCGCAGGAGCGCGTCGAAGCACTATTGCTATTACCAAAGGAACTGAAACCGGGCGCATCGTTGGTGGTTTGTTTGCATCAAACGCACCGTGAGGGCATGAAGTCTCCGGCAGGTTTAGCGGGCGATCGTGCCAGTGGCGACTTCGCAGTTGACTTGGTTCGGCGCGGGTTTGTTTGCTTCGTGCCCGAAGAGTTTTGTTTCGGCGATCGCATCGATCACGATCGCGAATGGTTGGATACGACGGCGTTTTATCAACGCCATCCCTATTGGTCAGCGATGGGCAAGGCGATTTGGGATGTGCAGCGCGGCCTCGATGCGGTGTTGGCGATGGACGGTATCAAACCGGAGCGCGTTGGCGTGATGGGCCATTCGCACGGCGCGACGACGGGCTTGTTGCTCGCCGCATTGGATGACCGGATTGATGCCACAGCCGCACATTGCGGGCCACGGTTGTTGCGATATTCGGAAGACCTGATGAATTGGTGTCGCGACGATACGCGCAAGTATCGTTATTTTCCGCGTCTTATGCCTTATCGGCGGCGCCCTGCCGATGTGCCGTTTGATTTCGATATGGCCGCCGCGTTGATTATGCCGCGGTCGCTGCTCGTGTTGCATAACGTGGGGAAGCGACAACCGACGACGGCGCAGGAGTGGCAGGCGGCGCTGGAGGCGTTAAGTGAGTCAGCGCACGCGGGCGAACTCGAATCACCTCCGGGTGTCTTTTCATTTGGCGGTGAACACGGATTTACGGATGCGTCGCGAACGGCGGCTTACGAATTTCTTTTGGCAAGGTTAAGCTCGGGCGACGCGGAATAAGGGTGTCGAATCGAATACCGAAACTGTGGCTTCTATGCAACGGTTCGAATCACCAAGTGTGCTACCTATTGATTGTCGAAATTAGAATTTAATTGCGTTGGCTGTTTACTTTCGTTTGCTTCAGTCGGAACCTATAATGTAGAAAGAGGCATCTCTAAGAAGCAGCCAATTCAAAGTGAAGTTGATATGAAATATTCGCGTCGTTTTCCTCGTCCGGCGACAGCCTTTACCTTGCTCGAACTGTTGGTCGTTATAGCGATCATCGCGCTTTTGATCGCGATGTTGCTGCCAGCTTTGGGCAGTGCCCGATGTGAAGGCCAGAAGACCAAGTGTCTTGCTAACATGCGCGGGCTCGGCCAAGCATTTGCTACGTATAGCATTGAAGACCCGGGTGGTTACACCGCACCAGTGCATCCGGAGGCAGAGCGGCGCTGGTTGTACGACGGTGAATACGAGTACGGCGGTTCGACCGGCCTCGGTGTGTTTGCCGATCCGGATTTTCGTGCGGATCGTCGCGTGCTAAACCAATACGTATATGGCTCGACGCAAAACAAGCCGCCTGTCGATTTGTTTGAATGCCCGACCGACGAAGGTGTGCCCGATGCCCCGGTCGATTTTGAACCGTTTTTCGTATCGGGTGAGGGGGCCGGCAAGTCAGTTCGTGAAGGTACCGGCACCAGCTATCGATTGAACAACCATATCGATTTCCTGAACCAAACGGGTTACTCGAATTTCTTCTACGGCCCTTACCTCCGGCCGAAGACGCGCGTGCCGAGCGTTTCGGATACGGTGTTGCTTGAAGAGACGATTGCCGAAGCGGCAAAATGGAATGATGAAAGCATCGCGACGAAGGGCTGGCATTGCAAAATGAACCGCTTCAATGTTCTATTCGTCGACAGCCATGCGGATGCAATTTTCCTTCAAGGTCAGCGCGATTTGAGCGATCAATATCCCGACTATTGGATTTTGCGCGGCAACGGCTGGCGCATGGACTGCTATCCCGCCAAGCCAGTGCTCGATTTGGCGAGTAACTGAGGCCGTCGTCGCCTGCCGATACAACCCATAGAGCGACATGTTCGGATCGGATGTTAGGGGCGGATAATTGTCCGGCCCGGGCGTGATGGTTATACTTCGGCGTGCGTTGATAAGGTAGGAAACCAGCGGGAGTTGTGAAAATGCCCCTGCACGAATTTCAGTGCCAGGCTTGCGAACACGTCTTTGACGAATTGATCCGTTCCGAACAGGACCGCCGCGCTGTGGCGTGCCCAAGTTGCGGAGCGAAGGACGTGGCTCGCCAAGTGAGTGTATTCGCGGCACGCTCGGAAGCGCCTGCGGCCAAGGCGCCCGCTCAACCGGGTGGTTGTGGTCGTTGCGGCGACCCGGCCGGCCCTTGTGGATGGTAATCTAAATGCCGGTCAAAAAGATCGCCCCCAAACGCGGACAACTATCCGGCCCAACTGCCGCTTTTCTCTCATGGCTCATGCCAGGGCTTGGGCATTGGTGGATCGGCGAGAAGGCGCGCGGCGTTATTTTGTTTGTGGTGATTACGGTCACGTTTTGGAGCGGCGTCGCCGTCGGCGGTGTGCGTACGGTAATCGCGCCGCGCGAGAACGGTCCTTGGATCGCGGCACAGGTTTGCATGGGGCCGCAGTCGTTGATTGCATGGAAGAGCGCCGAGAATTTGCGGGTGAATGAAGCCGTTTCGGCACAGCGCGTTGAAGACGGCATTGATTCGCCGAACGCGTTGGTCTCGTATCGCGCGCCGTGGCCATCGGGTGATATCGGCGTGGTGTATGCCGGAATTGCGGGCTTGCTCAATCTGTTGGTCATGCTGGATGTCTTGGCACGGGTTGAACGTATGAATGCCGGGGGACGCGTCTGATGGAAGCGTTACGCGCGGTGTTCGTCAATTACATTGAGATTCACGGTGTCTGGCGTCTCGTGATGTTGGCACCGTTGATTTTGAGCGTCAGCATCGTTTACCGAACGCTGCGCTGTCGGAAGCTCTCGGCAGTTCCGCTGAGCAGTTTGCGTTTGTGTGTTAGCATTTTGGTTACGATGATGCTATTCGGCGGCGTGTTGCTCGCCGTGTATCGCATCATGGCCTAGCGATGCGAAACGCCGGGGTGTGTTGGGAAGGCTCGGGCAACGATCAGATTGAATTAAGGCACGGAGGAATCTTCTATGGCTGTCACCGTTCGACGAGCGACTTTGTGGTCGACCAATACCGGCAACACGCCGGGCGCGCTGGCCCGCACGCTTTCACCACTGGCCGAAAGCGGCGTCAATCTCGATTTGGTGATGGGGTTTTCTCATCCCGATAAGAAAACCGGCACCGTGGCCGAAGGAGGCGCCCGTGGACGACACCGCGCACACCGCACTCGTCGAGCAGGTCCGCGACTTCGTGCGCGGCATCGTCATCCCGATCGAGGACCAGCGCGGCGCCCGCGCGCACAGCGCCTCGCCCGAAGACGACGATCGCGTGCGCACGCAGCTGCAGGATGC
>JAUIHO010000277.1 GCA_030432035.1 Phycisphaerae bacterium | reverse complement strand
GCAGGGTGTCCATTCGAGAATTTATATGTTTGGTGTTGCGTGGCCCGCCGCGCGGGAATGATACCGCGCGACCGCAGGATTTCGGATACCAATGGTAGGCCGGTTGGCGGTCGGGCGTCGAGCGGTATTTGGGGTTCTGGGGCGTGCATGTCTGATAATTTGGCAACGGGCGGTGTCGGATTGGGCCGGTAAGGTTGGGGGGATGTGGTTGAGTGGGTCTAACGCGGTGTTGCGAGCGTCGTGTTCGCGCGTGAATGTCCAACGGCCTTTAAACGCCGGTGCACCCATACGTTGAAAAACGAAAACGAAAGCTAATTCTTGTTCACTTAGCCATCGGCCAATGGCCGTTGGCTAACCTGGTCGACGCGCGAGGTTGGCTTGTTCGGCGCTGTTGATCCCCCACCCTTCGCTGGCGCAAAGGATGGGGCACCCGTGCGAAATGTTGTGGCGCGAAGGATGGGACGCCCGTTGCGGATTTAGGTCGCTGATGGCAACCCTCACCCCGGCCCTCTCCCTGCGAGGGAGAGGGAGACAATCCCCCGGCCCTGGAAGGGCAGGGGCACCCTTGTATTGGAACGGCTGGGGCACCCGCACAATTGATACGTGCCCCTGGGATGCGGCAATCCGACGCGTTGCGAATCTAAATCGCTTCGGCGGCTTTCTTCAATCCCGGCCAATGATGGTCGTAATGATCGGGCTGCAGTTCGACCAATTCGCGCAGCGGTGTGTCGCCGACGAGTTGATCGGCGGGCATACGACCTAGCGTGTCGAGCAGTTTATCTTCGGCAATACGCAGCTGCGGAAGCAACATCACATATGACATGCGACGATTCTTTTTATACACGTCGTCGTTTACGCGCTTCAGGTCGTATGTCGGCGGCTTGCCGCCTTTGGCGATGGTCGGCATCTGAGCGGCGCTTTCGGTCGTCCAAAATACGAAATGACCGACGAGATCGCGTACGTTCCAATTGGGGCCGACCATCTGCGCTTCGGCGGTTTCGTCGTTAAAGCGTTCGAGGGTTTCGCGCATGCGCATCATTTTTTTGCGGAGGCGTTGTTGTAGGGCGTCGCGGACGTTCATGGTAGTTGCTCTCAAATGCAAGCGTTAATAAACATTCTATCCTAATAAAGTGGTAACGGAATCGCCAACTGATCTCCCCAATTCTGCGACGCTTCGAGAGCAAGGAAGATACCAATCCGTCATTCACTTTGGAACTTGGATGACTCGAGACCCCATGCGGTAACCCATTTCTAAATGAGATACGTTCCGACAGAGATGAGTGTATGGATGATTATCCACAAGAGTAAGAGTTTGCGGCCGACAATTACATAGCGAGTCAAAGCATATTCTTTACTATAGCTCAATGCCCATACTGCCAACACGAGCGATAGTAATAGCGGTATTGCTAGACATGGTGAAAGCAATGATGCTACTAGACCGCGACGAGGTAAGCGATCGACTGTTCCAGAGAGTATACTGTTCGGGACCATATATAAAATCAGCCAAAATAAAACAACAACAAGCACTCTGACTGTCTGGCTTCGATGCTCAACGAGCCATTCTTGAATACCGGTCTCTGTTGCAACGAGCCCACATTCAGGGCATCGTGGTACGGTCAAGTCACAAAGTGGATACCCGCACCGGAGGCAGAGCTCGTCGTCAATTCCTTGCAAGTAGGGCCCCCTTATTGCTCCAACTAAAGCTTCCAGATCTCGGAAGATCCGAGACCTGCGATTAGATGCAACCTTTCATGTTGATCAAGAGAGAATTATACAACAACTGCGATCGGACTACTGGAATCGATCGAACTCTTCCTGCGGGACCTCTTCTGCATCGAGCGCGAGCAAGTGTTCCTGCTCGAAGAAGCGATCCATCGCGAAGCGGATCGGCACCAACGCGGCGATGGCGACGGGGAAGAGGATGCCGATCGGGCTGCTACGGATGACCCAAAGCGAAATCAGGCAGGCCAGTTGCACCAGCGTGAACTTATGTATCGTCGACATCGGCACGCGGCGCGTGTAGTGATTGCTCGGATAGCGCGCCGCATCCATCGGCCACAGGTTGAGTCGTTCGAAGAACTGGTTGCCTTTGATGCTGACGACGCCCATGTAAAGAAACAGGCCGTACAGCACGGCGGTTGGAATAAACTTAAGCAAGTCCAACGCCAACAGCGAGCAGCCGATTAACACGTGAATGGCGAAGCCGGACACGCGCGTTTCGCGCACTTTCACGATCGTAGTTTTCGCCGCGCCGTCGGGGCCGATCGATTCTTCCGTCGTCGCCAAGCTGCGCAAGTGATTCAGTGAGCGCACCGTCGCTGCGACGAGCCACGGCAATCCGAAAAATGAGAAGATAGCCGTCAACACGCCGACGATGGCGAGGTCGATATGGTAACCGCCGCCTTTGGTGAGTTTGTTATCTTTGTTGTTAATCAAGCGAGCGGTGATGTTTTGGTCGAGGTAAACCAGTACGGCACCAAACAGAGCGGGAATGGCCGCGCCGAGTTTGACTTTCATCGGCGCGTCCATCGGATTGGTCCACCAGGCGCGCCCCGACGTGGTTCCAAACGAATCCGGAATGGCGAGGGCATCGACGTCGACCGATGTGTAGAAAATCGCCACCGTCGTCATGGCTGCGATGGCTAGCGTAGGCCCAAGGTCGGCAAGAAACTCGCGCACCGTGGGCATGAGATACCGCGAGCGCTTAAAACGCGACAGATTCGATGCAATGAGGAATGTGCCCAACGCGAGAATCAACGTGAGTAGCGCCTTGGCCTCGCTCACATCGTCGGTGGTGAAGTAGCTAAATATCTTGCGCAGCGCTTCCACGATAAAGATAACGGAGATAAGCGCGGCGAATATCTCATCGGTAAAACGCGTGAAGTAACGCATCAGCGCGCTGACATCGAAGATGGCGCAAAGCACCATGTACAGGCCGGTCCACAGGCCGACCCATACATAAACTTGCAAGAAGGGCAATTCCAACGCTTCGGTAAGCTGATAAAGAATGGCGATGAACACCAGAATCGGGCCGGTGCCGCCCAAAAGATTCAACGGTTGACCCGAACCGAGCGCGTAGATCACGCCACAGATCGACGTCGCCAAAATCATCTCAACGACGCCGATGTTGCCGCCCGTTTTCTCCGCCATAATGCCGCCGAACGTGACCGACGGCGCGAGGCAGGCGAAAAAGAGGAACAGAATCGACCCCAGCGTCTTGGTGTTTAGCCCTTCGCGAATGTCGGAAATGAAATGCGGATAGCGCCTTCGCATATCGGCAATGAGCCCACCGAAGGGTTTTCCCGTGAACTGCAATTCAGAGACGGCGGCTTCATCGCTATCCGCGTCGGTCGTCGGTTCGCGGCGCTTCGCGAAACGGTCGAGTGCGTCGAGCATCCCGCGTTTGTTAGAAGCGATCTGCGCGTCGTAACGAAATTCTTCGTCCGACATGATCCGCGCGATGTTCATCAAGGTATCGAGATGCTCGGCGGCGCGACCTTCGGGGCCGAGTAATACGAAGATGAAGCGCGTCGGCACGCCGTCGGGCGCGCCGAGGTTGATCGGTTTTTTCAACCGTACGAAAACGATGACGGGGTCTTCGAAAAAATCGAGATACACGTGCGGCACGGCCACGGCGCTACCGATGGCCGTCGCCGATTGCGTTTCACGTTCGATGAGCAGCCGTTCGACTTCGTCGCGCTTGTCGGCGGCGAGCAAGCCGCGACCAACAACCTGATCGAGCGCGGCGGCGAAGATCGATTCGATATCGCGCGCGTCGAGGTCGAGCAGGAACGAGTCATCCAGGATGGCTTTGCGTAATAGCTGCATAATCGAATTCCGGCGTCGGAGCGGGAATCATACGCGTGCTCCGGCAACGGGCCAACCGGCGAAAACGCACACATTTTCGAACCAAATCGATCTGCCGTGAATTAGCGATTACAATAACGATGGGTCGCAATCTCGGGGCTCACAGATTTGGAAGTCGTTCAATAAGGAGTGCGAAACATGGGCCAATCATCGGGCGGGCGGAAATTCATCGGCGTCATCGGCATTGCGATGGTGGGGCTGGGGTTCTTGGTGTTTCTCTCGGCGCTTTTTAGCGGAATAAGTAAAGCCGGCGATTTTACCAATTTTGAAAGCCGCACGCGTAGCATCGGCAGGCGGGCTGTCATCGGGATGGGCATATTCGCGTTCGGTGGTTTTCTCGCGGCGATCGGCGGTGGCCGCCGACGAAGTCAGGTAAACGCGCACTACCAAGCCTACGACGACAACACCGGTCGCGATTATGACCCGCGTGCGGCGCGGCACCTAACGCAACCAAATGACCCGGCATATGATGGCTACAGGCCCGAGGCGCCGCCGCCGGAGCGCATCGTGAAGATCCGGTGCAGATCGTGTTCGTCGTTGAATGATGAGAAATGGAATTACTGCAACAGTTGCGGCGCACCGCTTTAGCGCTTGGTTTTCCTGCGCCGCGAGCGCATTGAGACCATCATCAACGGCAACATCACTAGCGGAAACGTCGTCGCATCGGCGCACTCACGTCGGCTCGGTGGCGGTGACGTTTCAGAATCTTCGTCATCACCACCATCAGAGCCACTAGATTCGTTATTGCCGTCCGGCTCGAGTAGGTCTCTTCCTGCAGATTCTTCGTCGTCCTCATCGTCGCCGCACGCTTGGTCCAGTATGTCGTCAGCACCTGCTAGCAGCGGCGCCGCATCCACTTCGCTCAATACACCATCGAATTGAAGCGATTCGACTTGTGCACGAAACGCACTGATTTGGCTACATGCTGGCGTCGTGAAGCCGTTGTTGAATTTGCGGCGTGCCTGTTTGAGCTGCTGGGTTAACGAATTGGCTTGATTGCTTTTCAGCCCACCGTTTGAGCGTAGCTGCTTCAAGTGGAGGATGAGATCGTCAATCGCCGCCGATACGTCGAAGTCGTTGCCGTTTGAGACCGTGAAGGTGCAAGTGGATGTGTTTCCGGCCACATCAATTGCGGTGCATGTGACGACATTGCCGCCTTCAGCGATTAGTGCGTCGAGCGTAGCAGGCGCGCACGTTGCGGTTGATGCAGCGTCGCAGTTATCAAATGCGGCCACTGTGAATTCAACCGGAGCGTTGTCGAATGTTACACCGCTCAGACACATAATCGTGGGGGCCTCATCGTCGATGACTTCTATAGTCGTTGTACAAGTATCGACATCCCCATCTTCGGCGACAAGTGTCCACATAACGGATGTCGTACCAACCGGGAACTCTGCGCCAGCCAATGAATTTGCAGCGTTATAGTCATTGGTGACTAACACCGACTGGTCGGCGCAACCATTGGAGAATGTCGGGTCGACGGCGTTACCTTGCACCGAGGCCCGGCAACTTCCCGCGGTTGTTCCCAAGGCAATTGAATTCATTGGGCAGTCGAAAGTCGGTGGCGGTCCGCCGACCACTTCAAATGTGACCGAGCAGCTATTGCCTTGGCCGCAGTCATCCATTGCCGTCACGGTGACAACATTCGTACCGAATGGATACGGTCCTGCGGGAGACGCGGTCACGTGCAACGGCGCGCAGCGAGGATCGACAGTGACCGTTTCTGATAACAGTGCCAGCGGATCGATTGATGCGTGGCAGGCGTTATCTGCTTCGAAAGCCAATCCGCTTGCGCAGGACGGCGTTGG
>JAUIHO010000028.1 GCA_030432035.1 Phycisphaerae bacterium | reverse complement strand
GGGCTTCGGTCATCGTGGCGAGGGATCGTTTTGACGGCATTGTTGTTCGGCATGATTCATTACAACGTGCCGCAGACGGTTCCTTCATTGACCTTGTTCGGCATTATTCTGGGATATGCCTACGTGAAGTCGGGCTCGCTGGTGTTACCGATTTTGATTCATGCGATATTTAATTTGAGAACGGTTGTGTTTACGTTGCTGGGTGCGGGGGAGATGTGACGGCAATGGAGCGAACCTGCAGCCCCCCCCACGATGTGGGGGGCTATTGTCCTTTGATCCCTCCGGGATAAGGAGAACAAGTCGTCTCGTTGCGTTAAAACGATTGCCTAATTCATGCGGGCTGTTGATCCGAGAAGTTGAATAGGGCGACAAGCTAAATGTCATAGCTACGGCGCCGCGTCCTCGTCCGTCGCAAGGTTTCCATGCATGCGGACCGCAACGCCCGAAAGTCCTTCCAAGCTGATGTTGAAGGCGCCGATGCCGTTGTGACAGCGGGCGCAGACGAAATCGAGCGTGACGGCGGCGCGATCCAACTCGTCGCGCGCCACTTCGTTACCCGCTTCGTTGAACATCGCGTCAAACGTCGCTTCGTCGGTGTTGATGCGGAATATGTGAGAGCGTGTATCACCCATTCGCCCGAGATCGCCGACGACGTCCGCGTTTGCCGATGAGAATCGCTTGCCGGCAAAAGGCATGTGGCAACTCACGCACGAGAGTTCCTCAACGTAGTCGCCGCGCGTGAAGACCATCCCGTCGTGCAATGCCATGTTGATATCGGTATGGCAAGCCGTGCATTCGTTGCGAATGGCGTTCGGACGGTCGTACGTCGTTGAAACGTGCGGGTCGTGGCAGAACGTACAACGAAACTCGGCATGGCCGCCGCTGGCACGCATCTCGGCGTATTGCGCTTGCGGCGCGATGAAGCCATCGGACGCGGGGATCGTCGCACCATCGGAGCCGAATGGTTGCACGTGACATTGGTTGCACGAGTTCGCGCCTGTCGGGTCGACGAAGAGATTGCGCGCACCGGGATTCGGCGCGTGGTTGGAACCGGGGCCGTGGCAGGCTTCGCATTGCACGCCGGCCTCGGCGAAGGTGCCCGCCATGCCGGGGCGGTTGTCTTGAAAGCTGGGGTTCTCGGAATCCTGCGCTTGGGGGCCAGTCGTTAACGCGGCGAACTGAACGAAGTCGAACGAAAGCGGATCGACTTGGTCGGCGGCGAACTCGGCGAAGCCGGCTGCCGTGCCGTTGGCAGGGAAGTCGAGATTCCACTGTGCCAGTGCGCCGGTCTCACCCGTCGTTAGTAGGAAACCATCGGTGTCGACGAACAAGGCACCTTTGTTGTGACCGCCGATGACATAGGCGATGTCGTTGAAGTCAAACCCATTCGGTGCGTTCGGCACACCGGCCTGCGACGCTTCAGCGGGGTAGGCTGGTGGTTGGCCTTCGATGCCCGTGAGCGCGGACGCATGACCGTGCAGAAGGTGGTCTGCCGCATAACCCGGGTGACAGGAATTACATGCGGCGGAACCGATGTACGTCGCGTCGTCATTGGTCGGGTCGGTCGAATTGAAGTAAATCCCGAACGAGCCGGTGGGTGAAAGCGTATCGCACTGTGCCCCCGTCATCACGAAGCCGCCGAACAAACATCCTATGATCGACATACCCGCACCGACCCAAATTCGAGGCCGAACAAGTTGTCTATTTTGCGTGACCGAGTTTTTTAAAGGCGTTGGTTGGTTCATGGCTTCATCGAGAGTATAGCAAAAAAAGAAGCGCGCTTTCGTGTGAAAACGCGCTTCGAGAATTCAACGAATCGGGCGAATGCCCGAAGGCTGCCGCCTAGAGCGACTCAGCATCGAGCAGGTCTTCGGCTTCGTCTAGCATACGGCGGACATAGTCCGGATTGTGAATGCCAAGGCTGCCGTCACCTTCGATGTACCTCAACAAGAAGCGAATCTTCTTGATGTTGTCGGGCATCTCATCTTGGTCGGCCTCGGACGGACCACCAGTAGCCGAGTATTCCCAAGCTTCCGCACCACTTAAGGCGCCGCCTTCGGTGTAGGTCATCGAGAACCCGTTCAAACGCGTCGTGATATCTTCGAGGCGATCCTCGATTTCGGTTTGCAGCGTCGCCTGTGCTGCGACAGCAGCGTCGACCGTCGGGTGACAACCACTTGCAGCACACCCGGCGTTGTTGACCACCATGCTGTGACCAGCGATCGCCGGTGCAAATTCATCTTGGAAATCCTGACGGTACATATGGCACGTGGCACACTGTTCGGTTGCCAATGCGTGCACAGAGAAAGTGCTCGGTACCAGCGGCGTGACTTCATCGTCTGCATCCGGCATTGCCATTTCGCCGACGAAAATGTTCGACTGAACGCTGTGGTGCGGGCCGCGATCAGTGGCTTCCCACGTCCGACCGCGTCCATGGTGGCACTGACCGCAGATGTTGAATCGAGCGGCGTTGGTGGTTGCGTCGATCGTATTGGTCGGAATCGGGCTGGCCACCTCGGGGAATCGCAATTGATAATCGCGACCGTCATCCGGCTCGACTGCGAAGTTGCCTGTGCGTTGGTGCGGATCGTGGCAGACGGCACAAGTGATACCATTTTGATCGGCCACTGCCACACCCATCAGGGCGTCATTTTCTACTGTTTGGCCATCGAGGATTGCCATGTAATAGAAATCGCCCGAGTGACATTTGCCGCAAGAATTCAAGTAGAAACCGCCAGCCTCAAAGCGATCTGAGATGCTCTTGGCTGCATGGCCTGACATTTCCCATTCTTCGAAGTTTGGATGTCGCTCGCCGGTATGACAGTCGCCACAAATGCTCGCCGCGATGTTTTTCGGCGGTCGCAAGCTTTCGTCGGCAACGTTGTTGGCGTGGTCACCCGACGGGCCGTGACACGCTTCGCAACCGACGCCAGCCAAGGCGTTGGTCGTTGCACGATCGACGAATCCGCCTTCTTCACCGAAACCGACCGTGTGACAGGCGAGACAAGTATCGTTCTCACCTTGGCCGATTGCTTCCAACGTTTCCAACGCACCGCTGTGCAGCGTCGACATCCAGTTGTCGTGAATGTTCGAGTGACACTCGGCACATCGCTCGGAGCCGACGAAGCGACCGGTCAAGCCGTCGTTACCAGTGGGCGTCGGCATCTGCGTGCCCAGCGGACACTCGGCACCGATCATGCCGAACGTAACGACCATGACTGCCAGCAAAGAGAACGCCGTGGCATGTTTTGATATGAATGTCTTCCGTGAAGTGTTCATGACTACCTCCACCAGTCCTTTCGGTGCGCGTTGAGCGCGACTGCATGCGTTTCGAAACGCGAGAGAGATGTGTTGTTGTTGGCCGAACGAATCATCGAAGTTCCCGATGTTTTCTGAGTTTCATTTCACCAACTTCAATGCGAATTGACAAGCCGTAATCGCAACTTGTTATGCGATTTTTTCGTTGCGGTTTTATTCGCATGTGTTTGGTGCGACATGGATTGTAACTCTGCTGCGGTTGCATGTTGATGCGACGGTGCAAACGTCGTGCCAATGCTTGTCTTTAAACGCACAACTCATAACGACGAGCCAAACTGGCTGGCTGAAGTGCGAGGTTTTGCTGCGGGAAAATTCTCTGTGACAGGATAATTCCACAGAGGGTCGTCGGTTTGGTCGGCTGTTTTCTTGGGGGCGGCGATAGACTCTCCACAGGTGCTGATTTAGCCGCGAATATCCGGCGTAGTTGTGTAGGTTTTCGGTGAGCAATGAATGGACTTCTCGGCGCGAGGCTTTTCTGCATTACTTCAGTGCAGAAAAAATATTCTGGGCCATCGCAACTGACGTCATCTGAATGGCGACCATCAGCGGGTAATTCCCCGCGGATTGTGGTGAATTACTCGCCTCATTCGGTTAGTCAGGCAACCGTTTCCGGGATAAGATCGCGGTTGCAGTAAGGGAACGTTTCTTCCGATGACCCAGACATGACCGACCGTAACGCGACGATCAGTAATTCCGAAGAGGGGCGCATGCGAAATGGCCTTGTTGCATACGGCTTCCGCAACATGGCTTCGAGGCGAATCCGTGAGCGACTTGCGGGGCGGTTGATTTGTGTTGCTATTCTGGCATGTGCTGGGTTTGTGTATGCCGACGATCCCGACAATTGTCTGATGTGCCACCAGTACCGTGGGCTGGGGCGCGTCGATCGGGAATCCGACGAATTCAAACTTTACTTTGTCGATCCCGAGTACGGCCACCATGCCAAAGGGCCGCACGCACGATTGGCATGCACCGATTGTCATACCGCGTCCGAAGTCAGCGTCGTTCCACACCAGCCCACGACGCCGGTGAACTGCACGCAAACGTGTCACCTGAGCGACCCCGGCGGTCTCGAGCGAATATTTAGTCACGAGTCGGCGGCGCGCTCGCTCGATGACAGCGCTCACTCGTCCAAGGTTCTGAACGACCTCAACTTTACCGGCGGGCCGTTGTTGCATGATGGGCAATCCAACTGTCTTTACTGTCACGACGAACCGATGTTCCGCGATCCGATCGCGGTGATCCCCGGCATGTCACACGTCAACAATCGCACGTTTGATCGTTGCGATAGTTGCCACTCGCAAACGGTTCCCATCGATATTCGATATTACGTCAACCATATCGCATCGCGCTTGCAACCGGCCCGTCCTTCGCTCGATATGGCGCAAGTCTGTGCGGTTTGCCATAGCGATCCGCTCATCAACGAACAACACGACATGTCCGACGCCGTTGCGAGCTTTGTGCGTAGCTTCCACGGCAAAGCGGCGCTCTTGGGCGATAACTCGACAGCCGATTGTTTGTCTTGCCACGTCATGCCGGGCGAAAACGCCCACCTGATGTTGGGGCCGGAGAATCCGAATTCGTCTGTCAATGTGGCGCATGTCGCCGATTCTTGCCGTAGCGTGCAATGTCATCCGGGGGCGGATTTGCAAATCGCTTCGACGGCGGTGCATCTCGATATCCCCACAGCGGGCGGCTCTGCCGAGTTCCTGCTGGCAGCCTTCTTTATCATTGCGACGTTATTGACATTCGGGCCGGCGGCGTTGTTGGTCTTGCTCGATTTGGTGCAGATTATAATTGGCCGCGGCCACCACGATGCCGACGAGGAAAAAGCGCTCGCGCGGCGCGTGTTGGCCACGCCGGAAGGACGACGCAGACTTACCCGCTTTACGGTGAAGCAGCGCATCGAGCATTGGCTGCTGGCGATATCGTTTACGCTATTGGTGTTGACCGGATTTCCGATGAAGTTTGCCGATCGCGATTGGGCCTCGGCGTTGATCAACATGTTTGGCGGGCTCAGCCTCGCCCGGCACATTCACCATTGGAGCGGTGTGGTGCTGATCGTGGGCTTTGCGCAGCACGTGGTGGTGGTTTTGCTCGACTTCTGGCGCAAATGGCGTACACCACGGGCAGACGGCACGCGGCCCGGCGCGTGGCAAACTTGGAACGACATGCCGATGTGGATAACGGTCGAAGATGCTAAGAAGACGCTGCACTTGTTGCTGTACCTGCTGTTTCTAAAAAAAGATCGTCCCACGTTTGGTCGCTTCAGCCCGACGGAGAAGTTCGAGTATCTGGGCGTGTTTTGGGGGACGGTGTTGCTCGGCATCACCGGCATCTTGCTGTGGGGCATGCAATTGAGTTCGCAGTTCTTTAGCGGTCGTGCATTGAATCTGGCAACCATCGCCCATACGTATGAAGCCTTTTTGGCGGTGATTCATGTGGGTATCTTGCACATATATAACGTGGTCTTTGCGCCGAAGGTGTTTCCGCTGTCGCGTGCCACGCTTAGTGGCGAAACGCCGGTGGACAAGTTGGCCGAGGAACACAGCGAATTGGTCGACGAAGTGGCGTCAGAATTGGGTATCACCAAAGCGGCAACGTAACACGCAATGACGAAATCGAAGTTTTCCATCCACTCACTCGTCGACCTGGTTTGGCGCGGCTTGCGCGGTACGGCGCGGATGATCCGCGTTGCGATCCCGCGGTTGTACGGGCTGGCGCTGCTGCTGTTTATTTGCTGGCTAACGTTCCTGTCGATTCGATACCTCGTGCGCTCCTTGTTGGTCCCGACGCAAACGCCGGAGCAGATTGTCGGGATTCCGAGACGTATGGAGCCCGAATTGCTGGCCACCGAGCGCGCCGATTGGAAAGCGATTACCGCTGCGGAAACGCCGCGCGTGCCGCCCGCGCATTACCACCGCGTCGATAGTTGGATTGAGCCGGACCGTTTCAACGATTGTTCGCGCAGCGGTTGTCATGGGCCGTTGCCGCATTCAAAAAATAAGGCCGTCCGCGCCTTCCTCAACATGCATGCCACCAGCATTCATTGCGGCGTGTGTCATATGGCAACGGATGATCATCCGCTGAAGATGACGTGGTACGATTTGGATACGGGCGCGGCTCAAGCACCCCCGGCAATTCTCAGACTGTGTCAACGGCTTACCGAAATCAATCGTGAAGATACTGAAGCGAGCGCCTTAAAGGAACAACATCGGGAATTGGTTGCGCTCATTCAGCGCACGTCCAAGGACTTACCCAACGCGAGCGCCTTGGAGCAACTGGTCGAGCACTTTGAGGCCGTGCGCCCCGGCAGTAAGGCCTATCAACGGTTGCTCGATGAAACGCAGACGATTATTCCGCGATATTTCCGCGGTGAATACGGCGCGAAGTTGGCGTTGAAGGCGGAAGACGGTGTGCCGATTCTCGCCCATCCCGATACTTCCGATGACGTGGCTAAATTCCTTGCACAGGGTGACGATCTCGCACCTGAACAACGCGACCAACTGCTTGAAAAAATTCATCCGCTGCGCCGCGACAGTGCGTACCGATGTACCGAGTGCCACAGCGCCGACGCCTCGTTGGTGCCCTTGTCGCAGTTGGGGTATCCGACCGCTCGTATCGACGCGTTGAGCGATCCGATCGTTTTCGAGATGATTGAGAATATCGATGCGGGGCGACCGTTTGAGATGCCGCAATTCATCACGCCCAAATCTGATAACTGATCGATGATGTCGCGCCCACTGCTCTTGTTCATCCTGATGGCCTGCCCAATAGCGACGGCCTACGGTCAAGGTACACCGTTCGTCGGCAAGGTGTCGGTGGAATACAAGCAGGGCGTTACTTCGCCGATGCGCATGCCCACCGATGTCGCGGTTGGGCCCGATGGCAGGGTGTTCGTCGCCGACGGCGTCAACGACCGTGTTGTTGTGTTTGATGCTGATGGAAGATTTGCCGAGGTCATCGAGCAAGTCGGCGCGTACACGCTATCGCGACCGGTCGGCGTGACGGTGGGGCCGTCGGGGTCGCTGTGGATCGCAGATACAGGCAACGGTCGGGCGATACAACGCATGCCCGATGGTTCGCTCGGCATGGATGTCGCGCCGCCGCCCTCAGGCAAAAATACATTCGTCGATATTACCGATGTCGCGATCGACGCGAGTGGAGCCAATGCGTGGTTGGTCGACAACGATCATCACCGCTTATTGCGTGTCAATCTGGCCTCAAAGGCGCAGACGGTTGTCGGACGCTACGGCGAATCGGTCGGGCAGCTTAACTATCCATTGACGTTGGCGTTCGACGAGCGGGGCGACGCGTACGTCGTCGAATCTATCAACGCGCGTATTAGTATCTTCTCCGCAGACGGCGCGCCGCGACGCACCATTTCGCGCTACGGGATCGAATTCGGAGAACTCTATCGGCCGACAGGCATCGCGATCGATGGCGAGGGCTTGGCTTGGGTTGCCGACGCAACGCTCGGCGCCATTCAAATCTTCCGCACCGACGGTCAGTATCTGGATGCGCTTCGTAACGCCGACGGCAAGGTTATGCGTTTCGACCATTGCATGGGGATCGATTTCGACGCCGACGGGCAACTTTATGTGACGGAATTACAAGCCAATCGCGTTCGGAAAATCGATATTACGCGCGAAACCGAGCCGGCTCCCGTTCGCGATACGCATTCGGGGCCGCGTCCGCAATTGGTAGGTCGCCGGGCGCGCAGTTGCACGATCTGTCATATCGAATGGTTTGAAAGTTATAACGACACGGCGGGCAAGACGCTGGTCGACCCGCTGCCAGAGATAAAAGACGACCCCATCGTTAGCCGCAGCAAGATGTGCCTTAGTTGCCATGACGGTTCTGTTGGCGATTCTCGCGCCCGCGTCTGGCAGGATCACGGTCACCGCACCGGTATCGAACCGCCCGCCGACATGAAGGTTTCCGACGCGTTGCCGTTAGTGAATGGCACGATCAAATGCCGCACATGTCACTCGGCACATACCTCCGGGCAATTCAACGCCGACTTCGCCAACACGGTCTTTCTGCGGACCGACCAATCTGTAGGTTCGCTGTGCGTCAGTTGCCACGCGCCGAGCCACGGTGGCATCGCGCATGGCTCGCACCCGTTGGGTTCGATGAAGGTGGATGTTCCCGCGGAGCTTGTGGCCGCCGGCGCACGCTTGGAACGAGATACGACCGAAGTCACCTGCGTCGTATGCCACACGTCTCACGGTTCGCCATACGAAAACCTGCTGGTGCTGCCTGCTACTAAAAACACGTTGTGCACGACTTGCCACGCTGCGCTTAGCCCCGAGTCATTTGCAGATGGTATGCACGCGTCGCACCCGTTAACGCCGAATTTAAATGCACAACAACAGCAAGCCGTTACGAAGCTTGGCATGCGTTTGGGTGAGAACGATCAACTGATTTGCCTCTCGTGTCATGATATGCATCACGCCAAAGGCAAACAGAACTTGCTGCCGGTGGATATGGCCGACGGCGCGTTGTGCATCGGTTGTCATACCGACATGCAAGCCGTGACGCAGACAACGCATGACCTACGCCGCTCGCGTCCAAACGTGGCGAATCAAGCCGGCGTCACGCCGACGTCGGGCGGTCCGTGTAGCAGTTGTCATATGTTCCATCAAACCGCCCGTACGCCAGAAACGTTCACATTCGACAAGGCGGGCCAGTGCATCACGTGTCATCAGGCCGATCGGTGCGCGAGCAGTAAACTGTTGGGCGAGCGCAACCATCCCGGCGACTCGTGTCTCGACTGCCACGATCCGCATACCAATGCGTTCGACCATTTCATGCGCGGTCAACCTGCCGAGATCTGTTCGGATTGCCATGCCGATCAGGCGCAATTGGTCGGCGGCGGTCACGACGCGTCGCGCAATCGTAGTGCTTGGCCCGAACTCGCCGCTTTTACCGACGATCGCTGTCTATCTTGTCACCGACCGCACAGCACGACCAAACAGCAAGGGATGCGCGTGGAACCCTGCGGTCGCACGGGGCCGATGGGCGATGATGTGTGCATTGCCTGTCATACCGATGCCGATTGGGATGCGACGAGTCATATGGCCATGATGCATCCGCGCAGCGTGAAGGTTCAGCAAGTGGCGCACGGGCTACCGACCCACCGCGATATCGCAGGCGAGACGATCGGCTGTCGCACTTGTCACGATCCGCACGCGCCGCCGAGCCGCGCGGGTTCGTTGTTGCGGGTGGATGCCAATGCCACGGCGACCAGTTTGTGTTTCAAATGTCATACCGACATGAGTGCCGTTGCTTATACCGGGCACGGCGCAGCGGCGTTAACGCATGCCGGTCTCGATGCCGATTCGTGCTTGCCGTGCCATTCGGTACACGCCAACCCGGCGTTGGTGGACGATCGTCTGATGGCGCCGCGCGAATGGTGGGCAACTGCCGACGTGGGTGATCCGAAAACGATGTCGGGCAACGATGCAAGATGCACCAGTTGCCATCGCAGTGGTGGGCCCGCTTCACCGGCACGCGTGGCGTCGCACCCGGTCGTGCCGATGCGGCAAGTTAATCAGCCCGATTCCGCGGGCTATTTGCCGCTGTTCGATGCAAAAGGTGAACGCTCCGACACGGGGAATATCACCTGTCGCACCTGTCACGCGCCGCACGGCCAGATCCCAGAGGATGGCCAGCAAAAGCTGGCTGGATTGAGCGACGCCGAACGGCGGGCACAGCGCTTAATGTTACGCCCGTTTAACGCACCCAACGTATGCTCGACTTGTCACGGCATGGACGCGCTGCGCCGCTTCCTATACTTTCACGATCCCGACAAGCGCGGCGGTTCGTTGGCAAGCAGCCGTTTAGGGAGCAGCAACCTCGCGCCGTAAGCGCCGATGCGTCGGTATCTCAACCGGCCTGAATCGGTTGGACGTTTCACACAACACGACGAACTCCTCGATCGATCAAAGAGGACAATCGTCTAATTGCAACGATCTCTGAAAGGATGATTCCAATGAAAGTCAATTCGTTTTTAACGAGTCTTTTGCTTTGCAGCGCGTTGGCCCTAACGGGCTGTCGCGAAGAAGGCCCGAAGCCCACACCGTCGGAAGCGACCGCGAGAGACACGAAGAAACCCGCCACGGCCTCGAAACAGAATAAGGCGGATGACGAAGAAGCGCTGAAGGAGTTTCTCAGCGGCAACAAGAAGACCGCCGTGCAACCTGCAGCCGGCACCGACGCCTTACCGCCCGGCCACCCGCCGATCGACATGGGCCGCGGCGCGCGCAAAGCGCAAGGAAATCCGGCACTGCCCGCCGGTCATCCGCCGGCATCCGGCGGCCCGCAACAGCCCAATGCGAACCTGCCGCCGTTGGAATACGAGGCACCCGCAGGTTGGAAAAAGAACCCGCCGTCGCGCATGTTCCGTGCCGCCGAGTTCGATATCCCCAGCGCAACGGAAGATGGCGACGCCGCCCAGATGATCGTCTATTACTTCGGCCCCGGTCAGGGCGGCGGCGTGGAAGACAACCTTGCCCGGTGGAAGGGGATGTTCACGACCGACGACGGCCAGCCGGTCGACGATGATGCCGTCGCGATCGAGAAGATGGAAGCCAACGGTCTGACGGTCACGACGATCGACGTGAAGGGGCGTTACTCCGATATGATGTCCCGCCCCAAACAAGCGGGCCCGACGGACGAAGCCTATCGCTTGCTCGGCGCGATCGTCGAAACGCCCGACGGTAAGTGGTTCTTTAAAGGCGTAGGCCCAGCACCGACCATGGACGCGAACCGCGATGCCTTTATGGCAATGTTAAAGACGATGAAGCGGCCGTAAGGCGTCGCGTGATTTAACCACGCAATAGCGATTAACGGGGAATGTAAAATTCACATTGCCAAATTCCCCAATCAATAAAAAAAGCGGCGTCGCTATGACGCCGCTCTTTTTCATACATATCAGGTGCAACTTTACACGAGGTTTGCCTTACTCGGCTTGCGCAAGCTTGTAGTCTGCGTTCGGATTGCGCTGTGCCGGATCGAGGTCGAACCGATCCAGATTCATCACCTTGGTCCAAGCGGCAACGAAGTCGTTAACGAACTTATCTTCGGCATCGGCGGACGCATACACCTCTGCGATGGCCCGCAGTTGCGAGTTCGATCCGAAGATCAGGTCCACGCGCGTGGCCGTCCATTTCTTTTCGCCCGAGTTGCGATCGTGGCCGTTGAAGACCATGCGATCGTCGGATACAGGCTTCCATTCGACGCCCATGTCGAGCAGGTTGACGAAGAAGTCGTTGCTCAAGGTGCCAGGTTCGTCGGTGAATACGCCATGTTGTGTGCTTGAATGATTGGCATTCAACGTGCGCAATCCACCAATCAACGCAGTCATTTCCGGAGCCGTCAACTCCAACAACTGTGCGCGATCGACGAGCTTTTCTTCCGGTCGGCGTTGGTCGTAGCTGTCGCCGTCAAAGTTGCGGAAGCCGTCCGACTTCGGTTCGAGGAACGCGACGGAATCGACTTCCGTCATATCCTGCGTCGCATCGGTGCGACCGGGCGTAAACGGTACGCTCACGTTGTGGCCGGCCTTCTTGGCCGCTTCTTCTACTGCCGCGCAACCGCCCAGGACGATCATATCGGCGAGCGATACCTGCTTACCGCCCGATTGTTCGTTGTTGAAGTCGCGCTGAATGCTCTCGAGTTTTGCGAGCACCTTCGACAGTTGCGCCGGTTCGTTTACGGCCCAGTCTTTCATCGGTGACAGCCGAACGCGGGCGCCATTGGCACCACCGCGTTTGTCTGAACCACGGTAAGACGCGGCGGACGCCCACGCGGTCTTAACCAATTCGGGAATCGACAAGCCAGACGCGAGAATCTTCTTCTTTAGGTTCGCAACGTCATTGGCATTGATTAGCGCGTGATCGACGGCGGGAACCGGGTCCTGCCAGATACGCGGCTCGGGCACTTCGGGGCCGAGGTAGCGCGAGCGGGGGCCCATGTCGCGATGGGTCAGCTTATACCAAGCTTCGGCAAATGCCTTTTCGAATTCCTTCGGGTTATCGCGGAAACGCTTGGAAATCTTGGCGTATGCCGGGTCCATTCGCAGCGACAGGTCGGTGGTAAACATCATCGGCGGGTGCGTCTTCAATTCGTCGTGCGCATCCGGGATGAGATTGCTTGCCGACTTATCCTTCGGCTTCCACTGATGGGCACCGGCCGGGCTCTTGGTGAGTTCCCACTCGAATTTGAAGAGGTTGCTGAAGTATTCGTGCGACCATTGCGCCGGGGTCGATGTCCACGCACCTTCGAGGCCGCTGGTGATCGTGTCGCCACCATTGCCGCTGCCATGTGCGTTCTTCCAGCCCAGGCCTTGCATTTCGATCGGCGCGCCTTCGGGTTCGGGGCCGACATTCGTCGCAGAGGCGGCTCCGTGCGCCTTGCCAAATGTATGACCGCCCGCGATCAGCGCGACGGTTTCTTCATCGTTCATCGCCATGCGGCCGAAGGTGGTGCGAATATCGTGGGCGGCGGCGATCGGGTCGGGGGTGCCGTTGGGGCCCTCGGGGTTGACGTAAATCAAACCCATCTGCACTGCGGCCAGAGGGTTTTCCAAATCGCGGTCGCCGCTGTAGCGCTGGTCGGCCAGCCATTCGCTCTCCGGCCCCCAGTAGATATCGTTCTGCGGTTCCCATACATCTTCGCGACCACCGGCAAAGCCGATGGTTTCGAAGCCCATTTGTTCGAGGGCGCAGTTGCCCGTGAGCACCATTAGGTCGGCCCACGAAATCTTGTTGCCATACTTTTGCTTGATGGGCCACAGCAGGCGGCGGGCTTTGTCGAGGTTGGCGTTATCCGGCCAACTATTAAGCGGGGCGAACCGCTGCGTGCCGTCGGACGCGCCGCCGCGGCCATCCGACACCCGATAGGTGCCGGCGCTGTGCCAGGCCATGCGGATGAACAGGGGGCCGTAGTTGCCGAAGTCGGCCGGCCACCAGTCCTGCGAGTCCGTGAGCAGCGCTTTGATGTCATTCTTGACCGCGTCGAGGTCTAGCTTCTTGAACTCTTCGGCGTAGTTAAAATCGGCCCCCATCGGATTGGCCTTCGCCGAATTCTGATGCAGGATCGACAGGTTGAGCATCTCCGGCCACCAGTTGGTCGCCGTCATCGCGCCCGTGGCCGTCGGCTTCATCGCTGAGCTGGCGCCGGTCACAGGGCACTTAGCGGCCGAACCGCCGCCGTCCTTGTTCACCTCGTAGCTTGGGCCTTTGTCGGCGAACGCCGCCGTGCTGCACAACAAGGCCATAGCCATTGCGAGTCGTAGTTTGAGATCGGAATCTCTCATCGTTTCCTCCTAACGTTTGGCTTTGCGAAGCGATGCCGGGGGCATCGCTTCGTCTAATGAAACAGTTGCGAATGAATAGGGGTTGCGCGGGCGAACGTCGCGCACCACCCGGAAGGGATTGTAGCGCGAGCGCGATGACCGACAATACGAAATGAACCGCGAGCGGGTGAGAGATTTCGCGCGGTCGATGTGACAACAGGCCGGATACAGGTATGTGAAATGACGGACCGAATCTACTGCGAAGATTGCAGCGGTTGGATACCCGAATAGCCAACGGCGATGCCGATTACAAGCCCCAATGCGCCGAGTCGGGCCAGCCGACTGCGCGATGAGCAGCAACCTTTGGTTGACGAGGATCTCACCGATAATGGACTCGGTTTTTTTGCGCAAGGGTTCATACCGCTTCAAAACGATGCGGTTAGAACGCCCTCACGCAAACCCGAATCGCCTAACCCCAATAGATTAGGCCAGTGTCGAACCGGTGCGGCAGGTCGCCATGCTTGGGCAACACGCGGACGGCATAACCGTGCCGGCCGCTGCGTTCGCAGGGCAATGCACCTTCGTACCAAAAGCCGTGACCGTCGGCGGGCTGGTCGCAGGTCATCGTGCGGCTGCGGCCTTCGACGAGATCGCCGTGCGGTCCCAACGGGCCGCCGTACAGCTCAACCGACACGCTATCGGCGCTGATATCGCCGAGGTTCACGCGTGCCCGAATCGCAATCTCGCTGCCGACGCGCACTTCGTCTTCGGCGCGCTTCTGCACTTCTTCGACGCGCACGGCGTTCCACTTCTGCGCGAGGTCGCGCTTCCAATGCGACAAGCGCTTGGCGCGGTCGTACGTGTTTTCATGCAGCGCGCGGCGACGTTCGGCCGTCGGCACGTAAAGCAGCTTGGCGTACTCCTTCAACATGCGCGCCGTTGAGAAGCGCGGCGAGACCGTCGCCATGGAGTTTTTCATGCGGCTGATCCAACGACGTGGCAATTGATCGGCACCGCGATCGTAAAACAGCGGCACGATCTCTTTTTCCAGCATGTCGTAAATGGTCTCGCCGGTGATGTGATCGCGGAAACCCGGATCGTCGTAAGGTGGTTCGTCGATCGCCCAACCGTTTTCACCGTCGTAGGCTTCTGGCCACCAACCGTCGAGCACGGAGAAGTTTAAGCCGCCGTTGGGGCAAACTTTCATGCCACTCGTGCCGGATGCTTCGCGCGGTTTGATCGGATTGTTGAGCCAGACATCAACGCCCTGCACCAACATGCGACCGACCGTCATGTCGTAGTTTTCGATGAAGACGACGCGCCGACGGAACTCGGGGCGATTCACGTATCCGAGGATGTTCTTAATGATCTCTTTGCCGTTGTCATCGCGCGGGTGCGCCTTGCCGGAGAAGATGATCTGCACGGGGCGATCGGTGCTGCCGAGAATTTTCAACAGGCGGGTGGGGTCGCGGAAGATGAGGTCACCGCGTTTGTAGGGGGCGAAGCGACGGGCGAAGCCGATGGTCAGCGCTTCGGGGTCGAGACATTCTTCGGCGGCTTTGATCTCCGCCGGCGGCGCGGCGCGGCGACGCAACTGGTCGCGCAGGCGTCGTCGAGCAAAAGCAACGAGTGCCAAGCGACGTCGTTCGTGCACGCGCCACAGTTCGACATCGGGGATGTCGTCAACGCGTTCCCATGTATGCGGATCGTCCACGCTGTCGGCGCGGCCGGTGCCGAGGTAGCTGTCGAGCAGGTGCGCCATTTCCGGCGCGATCCACGTTTCGGTATGAATGCCGTTGGTCACGCTCGCGATCGGCACTTCTTCCTTCGGCGCGCCGGGCCATACGTTGTGCCACATCTTGCGAGACACGTGGCCATGTAAGGCGCTGACGCCGTTGGCAGCGCCGGCCAGTCGTAAGGCCAGAACGGCCATCGAGAATTTCTCGGCCGCGTTATCTGCCTGAATCTTGCCGAGCGCTTCGAATTCATCCATCGAAAGGTTCAAGGTGCGAACGTAGGGTTCGATGTACTTTTCCAGCAACGCGCGCGGGAAGTGGTCGATGCCGGCGGGCACGGGCGTGTGTGTCGTGAAGACGTTGCTCGTCATCACGGCTTCGCGCGCTTCACCGAAGTCGAGTTTGTGTTCCGTCATCACCTGACGGATGCGCTCGACAGCCAGAAACGCCGCGTGGCCTTCGTTCATATGGCAAACCGTCGGTCGTTTGTTGATCGCGTCGAGCGCGCGGATGCCACCGATACCGAGCAAGACCTCTTGCCGGATGCGCATCTCTTCGTCACCGGCATATAGGCGCGAGGTCAGCGCGCGATCGTCGGGTGAGTTTTCGGCCATGTCCGCGTCGAGCAGATAGAGCGGCACGCGACCGACTTGCGCACGCCAGACCTGGGCCTTGACGGTACGCGTTCCGATCTGAACTTCGATGGTCGGCTGCTTGCCGTCGGGGCCGAATTCCTGATGCAACGGCGCCTGGAAGAAGTCGAGCGCGGGGTAATCTTCGAGCTGCCAACCGTCGGTGGCCAAGCGCTGCTGAAAGTATCCATCGCGGTAGAGCAGGCCGACGCCGACCAACGGAATGCCCAAGTCGCTGGCGCTCTTTAGGTGATCGCCAGCCAGGATGCCGAGACCGCCGGAGTAAATCGGCAACGCTTCGTGCAGGCCGAACTCCATCGAGAAGTATGCGATGCGCTCGTCTTTCAAGCTGGGGAACTTGGCGTCGAACCAGCTTTCGCGCGTCATGTAATGGTTGTACAAATCCATGGTGCGCTCGAGTGCGGCCAGATAGCCCGAGTCGCGCGCGGCTTGTTCGAGCCGCGACTGTGAGACGTGTGCGAGCAGCCGTACCGGGTTGCCGGTTACGTCGTCCCACAAATCCGGATCGAGCCGACGAAACAACTCGCGCGCGGGTTCGTTCCAGCTATACCACAGGTTGTGCGCCAGCTCGCGCAGGGGGGCGAGGGCGTCTGGAATCGCAGGCACGACGGTGTAGGTACGCAGTTTCAACATCAGTGATTTATGCTCCGCGCTGGGTGTACCAGCGAATCGTCTCGTTCAGGCCATCTTCGATGCTCACGCTGGGTTCGTACCCGATGAGCTGTTGTGCTTTGGATATATCGGCTAACGAATGTTTGATGTCGCCCGCGCGCTGCGGCACATATTCGGGCTGTACGTGCTTGCCCAGCGCTTCGTTGATCATGGCGATAATGCGATTGACGCTGATGGCAGTGCCGCAGGCGATGTTCATCACTTGGCCGGATGCCGCGTCGCCGGCGGACGCGGCTTTCAGGTTGGCGCTCACCACGTTGCGAATAAAGGTGAAATCGCGCGTTTGCTCGCCGTCGCCGTACACGGTCGGCGGTCGGTTCTCATGAATGGCGGTAATAAACGCCGGAATAGCGGCGGCGTATTGGCTTTTCGGATTTTGTCGTGGGCCGAAGACGTTGAAGTATCGCAAGGCGATGGTCGACAAGCCAAAGCACGTCGCGAAGACGTTGCAGTAATGCTCGCCGGTGAGTTTTTGCACGGCGTAGGGGCTCAGCGGTTGGCTCGCCATCGATTCGACCTTGGGCTGCACCTGCGTTTCACCATAGGCCGAACTGCTGGCGGCATAGACGACGCGGCGCACGCCGGCGTCGCGCGCGGCCATGAGCAAGCCGAAGGTGCCGTCGATGTTGGCCGCGTGGCTCGGATAAGGCTGGTCGATCGATCGCGGTACAGAGGGCACGGCGGCTTGGTGGAAAATCACGTCGACGCCTTGGCAAACGCGTTGGCACGTGTCGGCATCGATGATGCTGCCTTCGACGACGTCGATCTTGTCGCCATGGTGTGCGATGTTGGCGCGATTGCCCGAGCTGAAGTCGTCAATCACGCGCACGGCATAGCCCGCCTCCAGTAGTCCATCCACCAGATGAGAGCCAATAAAGCCGGCACCGCCGGTGACCAAAGCGAGTTTCATACTGCGCCTCCTGCGCTGAAAGAGCGAAACACCGAAGCGCGTTTGCTTCGCTCCGATAACCTAGGCGGACCGCCAGCCCGACGGCATGACAGCTTCTGTCGTTTATGTCGTCCTACGAGTGGAATGGGGTCACCTGTGATTTGCTGCCGACGTCACTTCACATTTTATTCGGACGAAGCAAGACGTCACGGGGGTGCGATCGGGCTGAAACAGTTGCAAGTTTGGTAATGCCACCGGTCGGCATCGATTAGGTCGCCGCGACCTCGACGCCGACGACGGGAATGCCGTTGGCTTTGGCGAGTTGCAGCGTCTTTTCGCGCTCGATGATGAGCGTCTTGCCCGCTTCGATAGCAAGGCCACCGGCCTTGTGTTTGGCCAGTTTTTCGATGGTGTTGGGGCCAATCGTGGGAACGTCGAACCGCATGTCCTGGTTGGGTTTGCCCAATTTGATCAACAGCCAACCGCCGCCGGGGCAGAGGTCGCCCGCACGCTCGATCATGCGGTCGGTCCCTTCGATGGCTTCGACGGCGATGATGTCTTTGTCTTTGACGGCAATGGCCTGACCGATGTCGAGGCGGCCGAGTTCGCGGACGAGCGGCAGACCAAAGGCGAGGTCTGCTTCGCCGCGCGGTGAGAGGCGGTTGGGCGTGAGCGTGCCGACGTCTGCCATGGCTTCCGGGCAGTATTGGGTTGAATCCACGAAGTCGATTCCTCGTTCGCGCATGTGTTCGACGACGGCCAGAAAGAGGCTGTCGTTGCGGCGGTCGCGCGCCTTTTTGAACCAGACGCGCAGGCTAGCCCAATCGGGACGATAGGCCAACATCAGACCCAAGCGCGACATGCCCATCGGTCTGCTCTTGCGCACGCGACCGGCCATGACGACTTCGCGGACGCCTTCGCGAACCAAGCAGCGCGTCCAGCGACCCAGGCGCGCGACACCGGCTTCGTAGAAGCGGTCGGCGAGTGATTCGAGGATGGGGTCGTAGTTGTGTTTGAGGCCGACGACCACCACCTGACGACCGGCCCGCTTGGCGCCGCGGGCGACCATGATGGGGAATTGGCCTTCACCGGCGATGAGGCCGAGGGGGTGGTTCGAAGTGATTTGGGCGTCGGTCATTGTTTTGGATTGTACTTTGGAGAGCGGCCTTGCGAAGGGGAGAGGGAATTGCGATTAGCGATGGGCGGAAAAGTGAATGGCAAAATGCAAAATGCGAAATGAAAAATGCAAAATTCTAAGTGCGGCGACTGATGTGCAGAGGGTTTTTTGGGCAATGGAAATGGGGCGGGGAATCACGAGTTGATCGAGAGCGGATTCGGGGGTGGATTTGTGTGAGTACGTCAATCCCTGGAGGCATTGCACGAACTGCCAATCAAAAATTTGAAATTTGAGATTTCAGAGGCGGTAGTTTGATGTGTGAATCAAAGATTGCGATTAACGGAATGCTTGATTCATGAATCATGATGCACCATGCATGCCCCATGCCCCATGCCCCACGACTCACGACTCACGACTCACGACCCACGACACACGACCCGTGAACGGTGATGCGTGACCCTCGGTATGAGGGATAAGACGTGAGGGATGTGATATGAGGTAAGACGTTAGACGTAATACGTAGGACGTAGGATGGAGATGGGCAATTGCAAGAGGCATAAGGCAGTGCGCGAAAAGCGGTTGAGGATTTATTAAAGCGTGCGACGTTGATGCGGGGGCGGTGTGCGCGTTGCCGAGCCTTGAGGTGACGCTTCAGAGCTGTGGCCTGTGGCCACATGATTGACGGCGCTAATAAACGCGTCCTACCTAAAGTTTCACCTATCACGCAAACGTGTCTTATGGATTTGCGCGTAATCTCAAAATGGTACATCACCACATTCCCGCTTACATTCTCGTTCATGCCCGAGCACGTGAATCAACTTACCCTGTCCGCACAGCGGTATTGCGACGTACCGTTCGCGCCTTATCGCTTTGTGCCGGGTCGGCATCCGCATCCGACGGCGCATCCGGAGGGGCATAGCTATTTGCCGCCGGGGGAGAGTGAGCCGCCGGTGCCGTTCGTGCCGCCGGAGCGATGGTGGGAGAGCGAGGCGTATTTGGAAGGTGTCGATTGTTATAACCATGGATTTTGGTGGGAGGCGCACGAGGCGTGGGAGGGGCTTTGGCACGTGGTGCCCAATCCGTCGTCGCAGCGCAGTTTTTTGCAGGGGGCGATTCAAGTGTCGGCGCTGCACCTGCAGGCGTTTCTCGGCAAGCGAAACGGGATCATCCGGCTGCACGACAGCAGTCGACGGCACTTCGCCAACGTTGACGTGCCGGACGATGGCGCGTTTATGGGGGTGGCGTTGGTCGATTGGCTGACGGAAGTTGATCGCTACGTCGAACTTCTTTTAGGTAACGATCCGGTCCGGCATGAGCCGGGGCAGTTTCCATATTTGGTGCTTCAAACCGACGGGCGGTGAGCCGTGAGCGACCGGTCGTTGAGTTGGCGTCGATCGGTCTTGAACTTCCACGCCGGTCGTCACACCATCAAGACGAGAGGGTGGGGTTATAACGATTGCTTCAGTCGTAGGGGCGTCTGCGCGAGGTGGACGGCGGAATTGACCGTTTTCAACGGACTTGTTTCATCGGCAGATAAATCTCTAATTCAGGTTCGATACCTGGAGAATCGCGCCGTTACCGAGAATCGCCATCATCGTCACGGTGTGCGTTGCTGCACACGGCGATAACCTCTCACCGTCTTATTATCTAATCGAGGTGAGTTGCCCAATGCATCGCCGCTATAGACGCAGCCAACATGCGCGTTTGAAAAAAAGTGTTTGACCAACGAGAATTGGGTTCGGTAAAATCGGTAGGATAAAGGATGCAAGGCTTTTATTCGAGAGCCAACCATTAAATGAACATGATCTCAATTCTTACGCTCAGGCCAACCAAGATTGTTCGACCGCTCGTTGAGCGGCGCGAAAAACAGTCGATTGGTTGCTGCGATTTCATGTCAAAAGTCTTCAACGAGTGAGGCGGCGTTCTTTCCGTCTCGGCTGATGGCGATGGTTTTTAATCGCCGGTCGGCCTTATCCCGCGACATGTCATTTGTTTCGTCCGATTTTTGTGGTATTGGACATCAGCGTTGGGCATTCGCGGACTCGATCGGTCCTCATATGCGAATTTTGATTCGCCGATGAACTCGATGACCTATCGTTCAATTGGCTCGATTGAAACTTGGAGTAAATACCTGCTATGTCGTCTCATGTTGCCGAACCCGTGCGGATCGATCCGACGGTCGTTCTCGATGAACTGAAGAAACATATTCTGGTCGATGGTTTCGAGATCGTGATCGATCTCGAGCGCAGCAAGGGCTGCACGCTTTACGATGCCCACGGCGATCGTGAAATCATCGACATGTACAGCTTTTACGCGTCGATGCCGATCGGTTTTAACCATCCCTACTTCGATAAGGAAGACGTGCGCAACGAATTGGCCGACGCGTCGATGATCAAGATCGCCAATTCGGACGTTTACTCGGTGCAAATGGCCGAGTTTGTGAAGACGTTCGATCGCGTGATGGGCTTACCGCAACTACCGCGATACTTCTTCATCGAAGGCGGCGCGCTCGCCGTTGAAAACGCGATGAAAGCCGCGATGGACTGGAAGGTGCGCAAGAACATCGCCGCCGGTCGCGGTGAGATCGGCACGCAAATCCTTCACTTTGAAAATGCGTTCCACGGTCGCACGGGCTACACCATGTCGGTGACCAACACCGACCCGAACAAGGTGAAGTACTACGCGAAATTCGATTGGCCGCGCGTAAGCACGCCGCACATCGATTTTTCGTTGGACGAACCCGAGCGCACCAAGGCCGCTGAAGCCGCCGAGAAGAAGGCCGAAGCCGAGATTATGAAGGCGCTTGCGGATCGACCGCACCAGATTTGCGCGATCTTGCTCGAACCGATTCAGGGCGAAGGTGGCGATCGCCACTTCCGCCACGAATGGATGCAAACGCTGCGTCGCATTTGCGATGAAAACGAACTGCTGCTGATTTTTGATGAAGTGCAGTGCGGCATGGGCGTGACCGGCGCACGGTGGGCTTTTGAAACGCTGTGCACGATTCCCGATTTGGTGTGCTTTGGTAAGAAGGCGCAGGTCTGCGGCGTGATGGCCGGGCCCAAGCTCGACGAAGTGCCGGAGAACGTGTTTCGCACGCCGAGCCGAATCAATAGCACGTGGGGCGGCAACTACACCGACATGGTGCGGTCCAAGCATTTCTTGAACATCATCGAGCAGGAAAACCTGATCGAGAATGCGAAGGTCGTGGGAGACTACTTCGGCGAGCAGCTTCGCAAGCTGCACGATGAAGAACCCATGATCGAAGAGACGCGCGGCTCGGGCTTGTTGCAGGCCTTTAGTCTGAAAGACGGCAAGTTCCGCGATCACTTCTGGAAGGGCTGCTTTGAAGTCGGCCTGCTCGTCGTACGCAGCGGTCCGCGGTCGATTCGATTCCGACCGGTGCTGGATACGACGAAGGAAGTGATCGACGAAGTGATGCGGCTGATGCGCGAGCAAATCCGTCGCGTGCATGCGGAAGGATATTGAGTTACGCAAACCTTGGAGGAGGGGGTGATCACGCGCCCGATTAGATTGGAATAATCGATCGATAACGGGCGTATGTGATCAACAAAATGGGGTGAACTGCCATCAATGGGTGGGGCGGTTTGCCTCAGGCGGCGTGCGCTGACCTGGCTTCGGCTCGGGGGGGCACGCCGCTTCTTTTTTTACCTGAATGCAGGGCGAATGTGACCGTGGTTCGTTCCGGTTTTGATTGCTAACCGCTTACTATCGGTAGTCGGGGATTACACCGGTTGCAAACCGGTGCCGCAGCGCAGATGGCGGTTCGCAAACCGGTGCCGCAGCGCAGACGCCGGTTCGCAAACCGGTGCCGCAGTGCAGATGCTGGTTCGCAACCCCTGATTCCGCGCGCCGTTGCCAATTAATCGGTGATGCCCGAACATACCATATGCATGCGCATCGACCGTTCGACGAATACGAAGCGGTTCGATGGTGCGTGCCCACTTGGCCATGGAACATGCCGTTTCGCCAAGTCGAACCGATTCGCAAACTTAACGCGCAAAGCAAGAACGCGCGCATCTTTTCAGGAGCAGCACGATGTCAGAAACGCAGGCAATTCTCGATCGCTTGGGCATTGAAAAGGTCAATCCCGGCGTCTTTAACGGCGAATGGATGGGCAGCGATAAGCAGCTCGATTCGTTCAGCCCCATCAACGGCGAGTTGATTGCCTCCGTCACGCAAGCGACTGAGGCCGAGTACGACCAGACGATGGCCGCCGCTCAGCGTGCGTTTGAAACCTGGCGCAGCGTGCCGGCACCGAAGCGCGGCGAACTGGTGCGTCAACTCGGCAACGCTTTGCGCGAACACAAGGCCGACCTCGGCGCGCTCGTGACGATGGAGATGGGCAAGATTCGCGCCGAGGGTGAAGGCGAAGTGCAGGAGATGATCGACATCTGCGATTTTGCCGTCGGTCTGTCGCGCCAGCTTTACGGTTTGACGATGCACTCGGAGCGACCGTCGCACCGTATGTACGAACAGTGGCATCCGCTCGGTGTGGTGGGTGTGATCAGCGCGTTTAACTTCCCGGTTGCCGTGTGGTCGTGGAACTCGGCGCTGGCGGCGGTCTGCGGTAACAGCACGCTTTGGAAACCATCGAGCAAGACGCCGTTGACGGCGATTGCGACGACGAAGATCGCGCAACAAGTGTGCAAGGCCAATGGTGTCGATCCGGCCATCTTTAGCCTCGTCATCGGACGCGGTTCGACCATCGGCGAGAAGCTGATTAACGATCGCAACATTCCGCTGGTATCGGCGACGGGTTCGTGTCGCATGGGCTATCGCATCGGCGAAGTCGTGCATCAGCGCTTGGGCAAAACGATTCTCGAATTGGGCGGTAACAATGCGATCATCGTCACGTCTTACGCAGATATGGACATGGCGATTCGCGCGATTCTGTTTGGTGCCGTTGGCACGGCTGGTCAGCGCTGCACCAGCACGCGCCGCATCATCGCGCACGAGTCGATCCGAAAAGAGCTTACGGATCGGTTGGTGAAGGCTTACGGCCAAGTGAAGATCGGCGACCCGCTTAAGGAAGGCACGCTGATGGGGCCGCTAATCGACGAAGGTGCGGTCAAGGACTTCACAGGTGCGATCGAAAAGGTGAAGGCCGCCGGCGGTGAGGTCTTGTGCGGTGGCGAAGTGCTGAGCGGCGGCGACTATCCCGGTGGATGCTACGTCACGCCGTGTATAGCCAACGCCAAGAACGAGTATCAGATCGTGCAGGACGAAACCTTCGCGCCGATTCTTTACATGATGGGCTACGGCAGCAGCAGCAAGCCCGCCGATGCCGCCACGCTCGAAAAAGAAACGAAGGAAGCGATCGCGATTCACAACGGTGTGCCGCAAGGGCTCAGCAGCGCGATCTTCAGCCATCACGTGATCGAAGCCGAGATGTTCCTCTCGGCGGCGGGTAGTGACTGCGGCATTGCCAACGTCAACATCGGCACGAGCGGCGCCGAAATTGGTGGCGCGTTCGGCGGTGAAAAAGAGACCGGCGGCGGTCGCGAATCGGGCAGCGACGCGTGGAAGGCCTACATGCGCCGACAGACGAACACGATCAACTGGGGCACGGAATTGCCGCTGGCGCAGGGGATTAAGTTTGGGGATTAGGGGGGGATTTCGAATTGCGAATGGCAAGTTGGCAAAGGCAGATGGCTACAAACTCTAAGAGTGTTGTTGATGGCCCGCCATTTCACCATCCGCCGCCACGGAATCAACGCTCTAATCGTGATGCCGTGATGGAGATTTTTGAGCGAGTAGGCATCGACCCAAACAACATTGGAGAGATCGGAGTCAACCTTAGTGTAGTGAGTCACGAGGGTATGCCTATTGAGTTGTCAGGCGATTCACATGTGGCCGGTTCATTCGATCCTTCGGAGTTTGGCGAAGGTATCTATTTTGCCGCCGTAGCGCCCGATCGCGCGATGGGTATCTGGCGATTGTTACGACGCGACGCGCCCGAGTCCGGCTTATATCCAATACTGTACGCTGGTCATAACAAAGACGACTTGCCCGATTGGCTGCCATTTCTCGCCCGTGATCCTCGTGAGGGATTGCAGGCTGGTATTTCATACAGCATCGAGCAGCGCGTGGCCGAGGTTGAAGGGCGATATCGTGATGACGGGTTGAAGTATCACGGCGCTTGGCCGGACCAGCCGCAGGCGTGCCATCAGTCCGTCTTTATTGATGGTTACTCTGACGACATCGATATGGTTCCGGCAATCGCGCTTTTGCCGGGTTATGACGGATGCGAAGCGCTTTCCAACTTTCAACTCGGCGGCAACCAACCGTCGGCAGCAGAGTTCATCGCGTTCACCAAACATTGGCATGCCCAATACGGGGCGGATGTGTTGGGCCTTTGGTCTGATCGCATAGAACTTTATGTTGAGACGCCTCCCAACAACCGAAGCGCCGCGCTCGAACTTGCCCAAGAGATGACTGCCTTTTGCTGTACGATGCTCGACCAAGAGCTACCGGATGGTCGCACAATGACGAATCTGGAAGATGTCGCGGCATATGCGATGAACAGCACGATTTGGCGCTTCTATTGGGATTAACGTTTGCCAAATACAAGTCGTTTCTTTTAATGATGCGCGATGCTGCTAAAATCCAATCCATGATCCAATTCGCCCAAACTAAAACCGAAGCCAAAAACGTCCTCGGCGGTCCGCTCGCTGTTTGCGGGACCGATCCGATGACGGGGTATTTCCGCGATGGTTGTTGCAATACTGATGCGACCGACGCGGGTTCGCACACGGTCTGCGTTAAGGTGACGAGCGAGTTTCTCGAATTCAGCGCGTCGCGCGGTAACGATTTGTCAACGCCCAACCCCATGTACGGCTTTGCCGGTCTCAAGCATGGCGACCGTTGGTGCCTGTGTGCGGCGCGGTGGTTGGAAGCGTTTCGGGCAGGCTTCGCGCCGCCGGTGGTGTTGGAAGCGACGCACGAGAAGGCGTTGGAGATTATTGAGCTAACCGACTTGCAGATGTACGCCGTCGCCGGTTGAGATGAGCGTTGGCGAACACATCAGGCATTCGTCGCAAAATCCACCTTGCTTTAGAATTCTTCGCTCAAGAGTGGGGTGCTCGCGTTAGCCGCAGTAGCCCCAACAAGACCGCATTTTGCGAATCATCCACGTTTCACAGCCTCGCGTTTCGCTGGTCACGTCGATTCACAACAGCTATCATCGCAATTTGAAATATCACGAGCCTGCAGCGGCAGGCTCAACCTCGCAGCGCCGAGCGCGATAGGAGAACTGAACCGCATGAACGTTTGTGTCATCGGCACCGGCTACGTCGGGTTGGTTGCGGGCACGTGTTTTGCCGACGGTGGCAATCACGTGATCTGCGTGGACAAGGATGCGTCCAAAGTCGAACGACTGAAAAAGGGCGAAGTGCCCATTTACGAGCCCGGTCTCGCCGAGGTGATTCAACGCAGCGTCAAAGCGGGGCGGCTCGAGTTCACGACCGATCTGGACGACTCGGTGCGCAAGTCGCTGGTGGTCTTCATCGCCGTCGGCACGCCGCAGGATGATGACGGCAGCGCCGATCTTTCCGCCGTCATCGCCGTTGCCGGTGCTATCGGCAAAGCCATGGACGGTTACCGCATCGTCGTGACCAAGAGCACTGTTCCCGTCGGCACGCATAAGAAGGTCGAAGCGGCGATCACCGCTGTGACCGATCATCCCGTCGATGTGGTCAGCAATCCCGAGTTCATGAAAGAAGGCGCGGCGGTTGAAGACTTCACCAAACCCGACCGCGTGGTGATCGGCACGAACAATCCCGCCGTCGTCGAAATCATCAAACAACTTTATGCACCGTTCATGCGGAAGCGCGAGCGATTGTTGGTGATGGACCCGGCCAGTGCCGAAATGACGAAGTACGCGGCGAACACGCTATTGGCGACGAAGGTGTCGTTCATGAACGAAGTCGCCACGCTTTGCGAAAAATATGGTGCCGACGTTGAGACGGTGCGAATCGGTGTGGGTAGCGATTCGCGCATTGGGCATCCGTTCTTGTTTCCCGGCGTGGGATACGGTGGCTCGTGTTTCCCGAAAGATGTGTCGGCGTTTGTGTATATGGGCCGCGAAGTCGGGGCACCGGCTGTGGTGGCCGAAGCGGTGCAAGAGCGCAACCGCATGCAGCGGAAGGGTTTTGCCGAACGCATCGTTGAATACTTCGGCGACAAGCTACATGGCGCGACGATTGCCGCGTGGGGGTTGGCGTTTAAGGGGCGAACCGACGACATCCGCGAAGCACCGGCGATCGATGTGATTCGAATGCTGCGCGATAAGGGGGCGACGATTCGCGCACACGACCCCGAAGCGATGCCGAATACCAAAGCCGAATTGGGCGATAAAGGCATTAGCTATCACGACAATGCCTACGACGCCGTGCAAGGTGCCGACATGCTGGTGGTGTTTACCGATTGGCCCGAGTTTCGCACGCCCAGCTTTGACAAGATTAAGGCGGGCTTGGCCAAGCCCGTGATTTTCGATGGCCGTAATCTGTACGACCCGTCATTCGTTGCGAAGCAGGGTATTGAATACCACAGCGTCGGCCGACCTTCGGTGACGCCAAAATGAGCGGGGCACGTCCGCGGACGATTTTCGTAACGGGTGGGGCCGGTTTCATCGGGTCGCACCTGTGCGAAGCGCTGTTGGAACGCGGCGACGCCGTGATTGCCTACGACAGCTTCGATCCGTTTTACGACGAAGCCGTCAAGCGCCGGAATATCGAAACGTGTCTCAATAACGATAACTATCGACTCGTCGAAGGCGACATTCGCGATGCCGGGATGGTGAAGGCGGCCTTGCCGCAGGAATGCGACGCCGTTGTGCACTTGGCGGCGCGGGCGGGTGTGCGACCGTCGATTGCCGATCCGCTGTTGTATCAGGACGTCAACGTCAACGGCACCAACGTGATGTTGGAGGCCGCGCGCGAACGCGATGTGCGTTCGTTTATCTTCGCCAGCAGTTCGAGCGTTTACGGCAACAATGAGAAAGTGCCGTTTTCGGAAAGCGATGTGGTCGATCATCCGATTTCGCCCTACGCCGCCACCAAGAAGGCGGGCGAGTTGATCTGCCATACGTATCACCATCTGTTCAAGATGAACATCACGTGCCTGCGGTTCTTTACCGTGTACGGCGCGCGGCAGCGGCCCGATCTGGCGATTCATAAGTTCACGCGATTGATCGAAGAGGGTAAGCCGATCCCGGTCTTCGGCGACGGCAGCATGATGCGCGATCATACGTTTATCGATGACATCATCCGCGGTGTGGTGGCAGCGATCGATCGCTGCGAGGGCTACGCGATTTACAATCTCGGCGAATCGGAGCCGGTCTCGCTCAGCGATTTGATTTCGTCAATCGAAGCAGCGCTGGGCAAGAAGGCGATCATCGACCGCAAGCCGGTACCGCCGGGCGATGTGAACAAGACGTATGCCGACGTATCGCTGGCCCGCGCCGAATTGGGTTACGAACCCTCGACGCATTTGGCGGAAGGGTTGGAGCAGTTTGTGGCGTGGTATCGGGCACAGTGTTGATGCGGCGACATTATCCGTTTCGAAATAGCTTCGAAAGCATCGCGTAAAGTGTCGAGTGCATCGTTTGATGTAGATTGACCGATGAGTCCATAAACACGCGATGACGGAGCCGCGGCCTGTGGCCGCATAATTAACACCCATGCTCGACCTTACCCAACAACGCATTCTCGTCACTGGCGGAGCGGGTTTTCTTGGCCCCGTCGTTTGCGAGCAACTGCGCGCGGCGGGTGTGCCAGATACGAACATCCTCGTGCCGCGTCGCAAGGACTACGACCTTACGAATGAAGCCGCGGTCGTGCGTCTGTATGCCGAGTTGCAACCGACCGTCGTGATTCATCTTGCTGCCGAAGTCGGCGGCATCGGCGCCAATCGTGAAAACCCCGGTCGTTTTTTCTATGCGAACATGGCGATGGGGCTGCACCTGATCGAGCACGCGCGGCGCAGCAACATTGCAAAGTTCGTGCAGGTCGGCACCGTGTGTTCGTATCCGAAACACACGGCGGTGCCGTTTAGAGAAGTTGACTTGTGGTCGGGCTACCCCGAAGAAACCAACGCACCGTATGGTGTGGCGAAAAAAGCGTTGCTGGTGATGCTGCAATCGTATCGCGCGCAATATGGGCTAAACGGAATCTACTTGTTACCCGCAAACCTTTATGGCCCCGGCGATAATTTCGACGAAGCCACAAGTCATGTCATCCCCGCGCTGATTCGCCGCTTCATCGAAGCGAAACGCAAAGGTCTGCCGAGCGTGACCGTATGGGGCACCGGCAAGGCCAGCCGCGAGTTCCTTTACGTCGAAGACTGCGCCCGCGCGATCGTGGCAGCGGCGCAAAACTATAACGACCCCGAGCCCGTCAACATCGGCACCGGCCGTGAAATCACGATTGCCGACTTGGTCGAGAAGATCAAAGCGACAACGGGCTTTACCGGCACGATCGCATGGGATACCACCAAACCCGACGGCCAGCCGCGGCGCGTGCTGGATACGACGCGAGCGCATTCCGCGTTTGGTTTTGAAGCGGTGGTTGATTTAGACGAAGGGATGCGCCGGACGGTGGATTGGTTTACACAAACGACGTAATAAACGTTGGGCGAACCAATCGTTTGCAGCGGTCGAAAAATTGTTACCTCTCTAACTGATATCTCAATCACTCCAACAGACGAGCCTGCGTCGCCGAAATTCACTCTTCTATCGATTGACTTTGACCGGGCCGATTCACGACACCTTAATGACCGTTTATATCGTGAAATGCCCGTTGACGTGGCCCTTCGTGTTAAATGTTGTTTTTAACCAGCCCAGCCGGTTAGAATTCTTGGGAAGGGAAGTCTCGTTACGCGGCGAAGGCGTTATCCCAAACATTGAAGCGGAACGTAGTCCCGCAAATTGGCATCGGAGTCATCCATGAATTCGAGTCGTTTGTCTGTTCATTTTCGGATGAACATGTTTGTTTCAGTAGCTGCTCACGCCGTCGTCCTCGCGATCCTTGGGTTGACCGTTGATCGCGCAATGGCCGATGTCTTCACTTGGTCGCCGCAGTGTCCGAGCCCGACATGGTTTGGTGTATGCGAGGGTGAGATTTGCGATGTCGGGAACAGCACGCCACTGTCACTAAACAATTGGGGACGCAGTGGTTGTGGGGATGTTGCGTTTCCCGGCGTTGGTGACGATGTCGTGATCGACGACGGCATGGTCTCGCTGGTCGATACTGCGGTAGGGATGGTGTCGATCGGGGCGAATGGTGTCGTGGATCAACCGATTGGCACGATGTTTGAATTTACCGCATTCACCAACGGGGGAGAACTTACCCTGAGGGACAACCTGACCATATTGCCGTCGCCGGGAGATTATCCCGACATTTTTAACAGCGGGCTGATTCGCTGCATCGGCGATGTCGCAATCGGCGACCTGACGCATTCAGGGCATATCGATGTGGAGCAGGGCTCACTCGCATTGACGGGCAATCTGGATGTGAACGGCGGCACGATGCAGGTGGCGGCTGGCACCACCGCATCATTCTTTGGCACCACCCGCTTTACGGGCGATCTCGTTGCCGAAGTCGCCGGCGCCTTTCAGTTTCAAGACCCTAACTCGACGCTCACAACGGCCATGACCGTATTGGCACCGGGCGGCACCTTTGATTTCCGGGGTAACGGGCTGGAGATGACGGGCGGCGTGATTCAGGTTCAGCCCGGATCAACGCTCGTCAATAAGGCAACGAGCACCATGCACAACACTGAAGACGGTGGTGGGTTGCTCGGACCGTTTATCAACGAAGGCCTCTTCATCGACGACTCGTTTCGCAACAGTCCGGCTCTGCGCAGCGACTTCGACAATCGCGGCGAGTATCGGATCGTGCAAGGAACGATCGATGGAGATATCACGCGCAACAGCGGTCAAATGCGCAAGGTGTCGCCATCGACGGTGATGTTCGATTCCGAGTTGGACTTGCAGGCCGGTGAATTGCGGGTCGAAGAAGGGAGTTTGGTGGTAACCGGCGGCGTGGCGGCAACGAACGCGTCGACGGTAAACGTGAGCCCGGGCGCATCCCTTGAAGTTCGACCCAACTCGTTGGCCGGGCAACTAAACGTAGGAAACGACGGTAGCTTTTCGGTTCTTGGGGTTTCTGTGACCGTTCCGCCAGAAGGATTCACTATGAACGCATCGGGCAATGGTGCGGTGGTTGGCGTTAGCTTTTTTGGCGGGCAGCCGCCCAATGAAGGCATTGCCAACGGAGTGGGCAGTACGTGGGTGAAGGATGGCACTTCCCCGACCTCGATGTCGTTGGTAAATTTTTTGAATGCGGGCACGTTCAACCACAATGGTGGAAACGTTCTGTTTACGCCGTTTAGCAATCCGGGCGAATTTAGAAATACCGGTGTGTATAACATGCACGCGACTGCATCGAACCTGACCTTGTCGGACATGAATAATGAAGGGGTGTTTACCAAGCTAGGTGATCTGAACGGCAGCATGTTTAGGTTGATCAACTCGGGGCTTGCCAATATCGACGAAGGTCCGTTTGAAGTGACGCAGGGGCTCTTCGGTACCGCGGCCGGTTTTATTGATGTCAAACCGGGGGCGTCGGTATTTGTCGGTGATGCGAATCCCTCTACGGGGGGGATCGTGAAGGTTGGGGGTGTCATCAACGGGTTTGTCGCGACGGGCGGTCAATTTCTTTTGCCACTCGGTCATCCGGTTCAAAGTGATGCCGGAGGGGTTGAGTTCAATGTAGGTGGGGAGGGCGTTCGGTGGGAGTCGATCGCTGGGTCCTCTATTTTTTCAAGCTTGGGGCCGTTGACAAATGGGCCCGATGGGAGGATCACTTTTTCGATTGACGCTCACGGGGCCTTTCCGCCGACTGCTACCTTTATGGTCCCAATCCGAAACCACGGCATCATGACCAATGAAGATCGGTTGGTCTATAACGTTGCGACGGCTGGATTACTGGAGAACACCGGCGAGTTTATCTTGTCAGGGGATCGCTCGAGTTGCACTGGTATAGGGGCGACAACTCGCGTCTTTAACAGCGGGCGATTTATATGTCGCACGACCGGTGACAGTTTAGTTGGCCTATTGCGCAATACTGGAAGGTTCGTGGTCGAAACGGGTAATCCGGTGGTCTTCAGGTCGCAACTTGTGGGCGGCCAATTTGAAGTGGCGGAAGGCGCCGAGGTGACGTTTGTTGAAAGTCATCCCGCAGAGCAATCACTTGACCTCGAAGTGGTCGGAGGCACCCTTGGCGGCGGTGGCACCATTAACGGTGCCATCGTAAATGACAACGGCGTTATCACACCCGGTTCGCCCATTGGCGAGCTGACGGTCAACGGCTATCTCGGCAACATGCCGGGCACCACGGCGGGCTTTGAAATCGAATTGGCAGGCCCGCCCGAAAGCGGGAATTTCGATCGGGTTACCGTCAACGGTGAGTTTGGGTTCATCGCTGGCGGCGGTCTTCAGGATTGGGGCGCTTTACGCGTGGTTATTCGTGACGGCTTTGTGCCGCAGCCGGGGATGACCTATGAGATTCTGAACGTCTCTTTGAGTTCGGCGGAAGGTCGATTTGATAATGTGGTGCTGGTGAACTTCCCGCCCGGTCTGACCATCGAACAAAGCTCTACCCTTAACACACACTCTATTACCATCGTTGCAGGCGATGGCCAACAGTTGCTAGGCGATATGAATTGCGACCGCAGGGTGGATACCGACGACATCACAGGCTTCGTCACGGCGCTGATCGATCGCGATGCGTATGCGTTTGAGATTCCGATTTGCGATGCGGGCCGTGCGGATATGAATGCGGATGATGCGTTGAATGGTGCGGATATTCCAGCGTTTATAGAGGCGTTGGTGCCTTAACTCCGTTAGATGTTCGTTTTGGTGAATCACGGTATGCGTCGGCGCTCATAACTTAGTCGTCGCAACGGTAGTGAAAGGTAGTTGTAGATATGACTTTGTCTTGTCGACGAATATTCAGATGCATAAGAAACTGCATTATTTACATGTTTGTATTTTCTGCCGGAGCATCGCTAGCTCCTGCCGACGTATTCACTTGGTCGCCGCAGTGTCCGAGCCCGACCTGGTTTGGTGTCTGCGAAGGTGAAATTTGCGATGTCGGGAACAACACGCCGCTGTCGCTGAACAATTGGGGGCGCAGTGGTTGTGGGGACGTTGCATTTCCCGGCGTTGGTGACGATGTGATTATTCCCACGGGAACGGTCGATCAGGTGGCGACTCAGATCAATTCGATGTTGATTGAACCAGCTGGCACGTTTCGTTTCGTTGGAGAAAATCTCTCGTGCCCCACCCTCACAAATAACGGTCGCATCGAGGTTGCGTCAGTCATGCCTATGTCAACCTTGAGTGGCGGTGCCCATGTGGATAATGGCGGCGTTATCGAATTTGTTCCTCCTGGCGGCTCACTGAAGTTTTTTGCGGCCACGATAAACAATACCGGGGTGATCGAGTTGGATGGTCAACTGATCGATGGAAACGATTCAAGCGATATCTTCAATTCCGGAACGATTCGAAGCCAAGGAATAAGTGAAATCGATTCATTGAATAACACCGGCATTCTCGAGGTGCAGTCGGGGCGGCTATCGCTACGCAGGCGTATTGAGAACGCAGGTCAGATTATTCAGTCGTCCACGGATGCGGAAATTGAATTTGGAACTCCGATTGAAGG
>JAUIHO010000027.1 GCA_030432035.1 Phycisphaerae bacterium | reverse complement strand
GTTACCCATGTCCTCGAACACCTGTTACCCATGTCCCCGAACAAAACACCTGCGAGGGAGAGGGAGTGTGCGTTGATTAACTGGGTTGCGGGATTTTGACGGTGACGGACGTGCCTTCGCCGACAGTGCTTTCGAGTTCGACGTCGGCTCTCATTGCGGCAACGGCGTGACGCACGATGGAAAGACCGAGGCCGGTGCCGCGTTTGGCGCCGACCATGGTGCCGGCTTCCGAGCGGGCGGGTTCGACTTGATAGAATCGCTCGAACACGCGGTCTTGCTCGGTCTTATCGATGCCGCAACCTTCGTCTTGCACGGTCACGCAAACGGATTGACTGTCGCGTTCGCAAATCACGCGCACATGGCCGCCGGTTTCGGTGAATTTAATCGCATTTGAAATCAGGTTATCAACGACGAGTCGTAACAAGCGACCGTTCACGCGAATCGTGTTACACACTTCGGGGCAGCGCTGTTCCCACAAGAGGCCGCGCACCTTCATCGAGTGTTCGAAGCGTAAATATAGCTCGTCGAGAAAGTCCACGACGTTGACGGTTTCGATGGGGAAGTCGGCGGACGATGCTTCCAAACGCGATAGGTCGAGCAAGTCGCAAACGAGTTCTTCCAAACGCAGCGTGTGGCGATCGATGACGTTGACGAAGTGATGCGCCGACGCGCCGTCGCGTTCGAAGTCCATCTGGTCGAGCGTTTCGACGGCGGCGCGAATGGTCGAAAGCGGCGTACGTAACTCGTGCGACGCATTAGCGACGAAGTCGGTCTTCATGCGAATGGTGCGCGTGAGTTCGGTCACGTCGGTGAGTACGACGAGGCGACCGCTGGGGTTTTGGTCGGGGCCGGTGCTGTCGAGAAATATATCCGAGCCACGCGCGAGCAAATGCACGACGCCGTCGGGTTGCACAACTTGCACGGGCAGTTCGCGAATGGTGCGCGTGCCGTCGCCATCGTTGGACGGGATGTCGATGGTTTCGCCTTCTTCGAGACGATCGAGCAGCAAATTGCGGATTTCCTGATGCGGAATGCAATCGCTGACGTGTTGATTGGTGAAGATTTGCAGGTTGGGGGCGCTGCCGGTTTCCTCGTCGTCGTCTTGGGCGATGCGATGCGGCGTTAGTAATCGGCCAGCAGCTTGATTGATGAGCGCGACGTGCCCTTTCGGGTCGGCGACGATGACGCCTTCGGTCAGCGTTTGGATCAGGTATTCAAGGTTGTTGCGCTGGCGGTCGATCGTGTGTAGTTGATTGGCGAGCGAGGCGCGCATGTGGTTGAGCGACGTGGCCATCTGCGCGATTTCGTCGTGACCGCGAACTTCGGTGCGAGCGCTGAGGTCGCCTTCCGAAAGGCTGCGGGCCGTTTCGGTAATGCGTTTGATGGGCGTGCTCCACAAGAAGGCCAGGCCCATCGCTGTTACGAACGATGCCAACAAGCCGAGAAACGCGATCTTCCAGATAACGGCCTGCATCGTGTCGGTCTGTTCGGCGATGCTAAAGACGGGCATGGCAACGCGTATCACGCCGCGCGGTGAGCCGTCGGTGTTATCGACGCGCCGCGCGACGTATTTCAACTCGCGCTCGACGGTGTTGCTGTAGCGCTCCGATTCGCCGAAGCCGGTAGCCATGGCGGCTTTGATTTCGGGGCGCTCGCCGTGGTTTTCCATGTCGTTGGCATCGGCATCGGAATCGGCCCACACGTTGCCGTCGGGGCCGATGATGGTGACGCGCTTTTGTTCGGATTCCATACCGCCGAGATCGTGGGCGAGCTTGTCGAGTGCAGCGCTGTGGTCTTGGCTGAAGATGTCGCGGCCCGGCGATGTGACGGTGTTTTCGATGTCTTCGGCACGGTTCTTTAGTTCGGTAACGACTTGTTCAACGTACGCCGACTGTACGGCGCCGACGATCACGTAGATCGAGACGCCGAGAATCAGCGTCATCAACAGCGCGTTGCCGAGGAACAGTTTCCAAAAGAACAAGCCGGGCTTCATTGTTGGATTGATTTCGTGCTAAGAGGTTTACTCGTCAGCCTTGGGCGGACGGAAGGAGTACCCCACGCCGCGCACGGTATGAATCCATGCAGCGAGATTGTCATCGGGTGCGGCGGATTGCAGTTTCTTACGCAGCGAGGTGATGTGCACGTCGATCGTACGGTCGAGCACGACGGCGCCTTGGCCAAGCACTTTGTCGATTAGCTTGCTGCGATCGAGCACGCGACCGCTGGCGCTCATGAGTGTGCCAAGCAGGCGAAACTCCGTCGCCGTGACGCCGATGGGTTGGCCGTCGACTTTGAGTTCGTGGCGGTTGCGGTCGAGCGCGAAGGGGCCTTCGGCGAGGATGTCGTTTTCGGTGTTGGGGCTTTCGCCGCGGCGCAAGAGGGCGATGACGCGCGCGAGCAGTACCTTCATCGAGAAGGGTTTGGTGACGTAGTCATCGGCACCGAGCGCGAAGCCGACGAGTTCGTCCGATTCTTCGGCTTTGGCTGTGAGCATCAGAATGGGGATGTGCGCCGTGGCCGGGTCTTTGCGCATTTCGCCGGCGACGTCGTCGCCGCTGATGTTGGGCAGCATACGATCGAGCAGCACGAGATCGGGCGGATGCGTGCGGACTTCGGCGAGGGCGGCGTCACCGCTGGCGCTGCGACGCGTTTGGTAGCCTTCGCGTTCGAGATTAAAGCAGATTACTTCGGCAAGGTCTTGTTCGTCTTCGACGACGAGAATCGTTTTGGACGCTTTGGCCATGGCGGTGGCTCCCGTTTGACGAGCGGTGTAGGCGCGGGTGGTCATGTGGGCTCACTTCGATTCGATGGACATCGTTATCAACGCGGCTGCTTCTTCTGCGATTCGATCCAATCCCGAGCGCGCTTGCTGGCGGCGATGACTTCGGGATGGGTGCGAAAGGCTTCGTATTGTTGCATCATCGCGGCGTGGCAAGGTGCTGCCTTATCCACCATGTCATACGCACGACTAACTGATTGGTTTTCGACGTTTCGACCGCCGCGCTGATGGGCGGCACCGAGCAATGCGCCGAGGACTTTGGCCATATCGGCCATGTCGCCGACGTCGTCGATGTGCTTGGGCTTAGGCTCTTTGCCGTTGTGGATTTTTGGCTTTACGAGATAGCTGTCGTTGCCGATGACGGCCCAGCCGGTTAGGGCTTTGCGCGGGGCTTGCAAGACGCTGTACGACTCCGCGACGGTTTGAGCGCGAGGTGCTTCTTGTTTGGTATCAACTAATCCGGCTCGGGCGGCGGCGCAGGGTGGTTCTTGTTTGAGTTGGATGATTTGATAGGGATAGCCTTTGGCGTGGGCGGGCTTGGTGAGAATGAGATACTTACGCAAGCCTTGGCTGCCGCTGCTGCCGAAGCGAATCCATTTGACGACGTCGAGCACTTGGGCGTTTGCGTTGGTGCCCGTGTCGTAGATCGTGGCGAAGTCGCTATTCGCGTCGCGCCGAATGGCTTCGATGAAGGCGGTAACGATTTGGTTGCGCGTTGATGCGTCGTCGATTGCAAAGGTGATGTCTTCTAACTCGCCCTCATCGAAGCGCAGGCGACGAAAGCGCGGCTTGTCACCGGAGAGATCGACATAGCTGTTCACGTATTCGGCGGCGTCAGCCTTGCGGGCTTTCTTTAATCGCTTGCGAACGATCTTGCTGTCGTTGATCGTAGTCTGGGCCGAGTCCGGGCTTTCTTGGCCAGCGCGGTATCCGCTAACCATGGCGAGACGCGTGTATTCCCACTCGTTATCGTTTACGGGAAACTTTCTCTCTGCCGCGATGAAGCGTAAAGCCGTCATTGTGCGCAAAAGGTCGTACTGGGGCGACCCGACGAACGCTTCATCCATATCGACGAGGCCATACGTTAGTTCGCCGCTGCCGTACTTACCGGCGGGCTCATACGTTCCGCTGTTGCCCGGATGCACATCGCCGTGCAATTGCACTTTGGGCTGACCTTCGGCGAGGCATTCGCCGCAGTTGGCTTGGAACCATTCGGCGTAAAGGTCACACGTGCCGCGGAAGAACATGTACGGCGATTCGGCCAGCGTCATCCATTTGAGATCGCGGCGTGGGATGCGCTCGTCGTTTTGCAGATGGGGGTTGAGTCGTTTGAGATCGTCAACGACATCGGCGTGAAGGGCCGTCGGGCGAACGAATGGTGCAAACAGCAGCAGGCACGCAACTGCCAACCCCCAAACGGGGCGGCGACCAGCCATTGCCTGGGTTCGTCGTGGGCTCATGGGTGCTTCGTCCCTCGCGACATGGCAGGGATTATGATTGAAAGCGGGCGAGTTGACCAACCGGTTATCGCTGGTGAGTGTGTTAAGAATGTGCTAAGACGCGTACGGGTTGTTAATAGTGAGAGAGCATTCAATGAGCGATTCTTACGACGTCATCATCATCGGCATCGGCGGCATGGGCGCTGCTGTGGCGCGGTCGCTGGCTGCGGCGGGCATGCGCGTGTTGGGCTTGGAGCAGTTTGGGCCGGTGCACGATCGGGGGAGTTCGTATGGCCGCACGCGGGTGATTCGCAAGGCGTATTTTGAAGACCCGCGCTACGTGCCGATGTTGCATCGCACGTATGAGCTATGGCGTGAGGTGGAAGCGGCGGCGGGCGAGACGCTGCTCGACTTGTGCGGCTGCCTCAATATTGGGCCGGCGGATCATGTGTGCGTGCAGGGGGCCAAGCGCAGTGCCGTCGAGCATGGGTTGGCGTATGAGGAATTGGATGCGGCGGAGATCGCGCGGCGCTTTCCGGCATTTGCGCCGGCTGCGAATGATATTGGGATTTATGAATCCGAAGGTGGACTGATTTATGTGGATCGCGCGCAGCATGCGTTGATTCGTGTGGCCGAAGCGGCGGGGGCAACGTTGCAATGGCACGAGCCGGTGCGCGATTGGGCGGTCGTGGGTGATGGTGTTGAGGTGGTGACAGCTAATCAAACGTATCGCGCGGGGCAGTTGGTGATTTGTGCCGGTGGGTGGTTGGGCAAGTTGGTGCCGCAGTTAAGCGCGTCGTTAAAGGTGGAACGACAGCCGCAGCTTTGGTTCGCGCCGGCGGATATGACGAACTTTCGACCGGGCAGGTTGCCGTCGTTTGTGCATTTCGTGGGGGAGCGCGCGTATTTTGGGATACCTTCAAAGAGCGATGCGTTCGTGAAGATCGGTCGGCATCATGGCGGAGCAATCACGACGGCGGACGAGATCAATCGCACGGTGAATGATGCGGACGAAGCCGATGTGCGCGATTATATCCGGGCGCACATGCCCAGCGCGGATGGGCCGTTGGTGGATAAGCACGTATGCATGTACACGAATACGCCGGACGATCATTTTGTGATCGATCGTCATCCGCAGCATGCGTGTGTGCATGTGGTCGGCGGGTTCTCGGGGCATGGGTATAAGTTCGCGCCGTGGGTGGGTGAGACGATTTGCGCAGCGGTGCAGGGCGAAACACGCGCGGCAGGATTGGGATTGTTTGAAGTGGAGCGGTTGTGGTGATGAAAAAATATGCCGAAGGCGTTGCGCAACCCAAGCCCAGGGTTGCCGCGCAGCGGCTACCCTGGGAAAAGAAATAAAATTAGAGCTTCAACTCCAAAGGAGTTGCGTCAATCTGTTATCGATGAAGGTATGGTTCGTGGACATCGAAGATAGAGATCAATCAAGCGAGCCGGTGCAGCTCGATTATGCCGCCGAAGGAGGTCCGCCACGTAATTTGCCTCGGTCCATTTGGTCGATTCTTGGAACTATCGCAACCTGTATTTTCGCATTGATTGTCCTCGCCGGTGCTATCTACCTGTTCGTCTTCCTTTACGCGATTACGCATTTGGCACCGTAAGCGACATGCCAAGCGATCATCTCCCATACGCACGTCGTCGCCTGCGGCACATCGCCACGATCCCCCCGCTGATCAATAGGATGGCCGAGTGCGGCTCGGGAATGAAACGAACATCGAGATAGCCGGTACCGGTTCCCGTAAATGGCGCGGAGGACGAATTCGCGGTAATACGAAAGAGGTAGCTCATTAGCCACGTGTTGCCAGCCGGAAGGGTAAATTCCCCCGACATTTCAAAAGAGCGCGGCCCAAGGCCGAAAATCGTGTTATGGATTCGGTCTTCATTCACCAAGATTACCGTGTTGTTGTCAGCTTGTGCCACGGACAGTCCAAGGACCGCCGTCATTGAATCGGCAGGAAGATCAAAGTCAAAACGACCGTCATATTGCACCAGAATATCTTCTGCCGGCGTGATTTCTTTAAAGCTACCAGCTCCGACGGAAGTTCTCTGTGTAAACGTAGCTTGCGATGCCATAGTAAGGTCAATCAGAAAACGCGAATTCGAAAGGTCGTAGTTGGCGGTGATCGTTGAAGGGTTAACGGTGGCGGAATGAGTGGCGTTGTAGGGGAGTGTCAAATTGGCGTTTCCGTCCCCGTCAGTATCGGGAAAGCCGCTCAATACTCCCACGCTAATAGAGGCATTAGACAACTCGAAATTGGCAGCATCCATGCGTGCAGCGGGTACACAAAGGATGAAAAAGCAGAAAACAAGCTTTGAACGTGTTAGAAACATGGCAAAAGGCTCTGTAACAATTTCGCAGACTTCAATAGCGAATTATGATAACAACATTGCTTGGGTGGACGAAGAGAAATGCCGCGCTAAAAAACATTCCAATTGAGAATCGCTTAGTAAAAGAGCAATTTAATGAGAGATTCGGAAGACGAGAAATCGATCCCGACCTTGGCCTACGCCACCGACAACGACGATGAACGGTTCATCTCCAACGGCTGCATCCTCTACGCGTTGTTTCTATTTTTCATCGTTTCGGGCTCGCTATTCCTGGCGGTTCGATATTTGATTGGAACGCGTAGCGTTTGAGACGTCCTTGCCTGCTTTAACTTGACAATCACGGAGCGCAGCAGGTTCCTGTTGTCCATGCGGCCACAGGCCGCGGCTCCGTGATGGTCGTGGCAGGCGTCTGGTAAAGGGCTGGGGCGTATTAAACCAAAAAGCGTCGCGCGTGCGGCTCACGCTGGACTCGTCATCCCCGCAGGCCTACATTGCATCATTCGATGCCGTATCACGACGCCAATATTGAAACCCTTCCGCCGGATGAACTGACGGCGCTGCAACGAACGCGATTGCGTGCGATGTTGGATGCCGTGTTGCCCGCCAATCGTTTCTATCAAGCCAAGTTGCAAGCCGCCGACGTCGATGCGGCGACGGCTGAGCTTTCCGATCTGCCGTTTACGACGCGGGCCGAGTTGCAGGAAGATCAGGCCGCGAAACCGCCCTATGGCAACAATGTTACTTATCCGTTACGCGATTATGTTCGTTTACATCAGACCTCCGGCAGCATGGGCACGCCGCTGCGTTGGCTCGATCGCGCGGCCGATTGGGATTGGTGGCGCACCTGTTGGGCGACGATCTACCGTGCGGCGGGCATAACGGATAACGATATCTTTATCTTCCCGTTTTCCTTTGGACCGTTCATTGGTTTTTGGGCGGCGTTTGAAAGCGCCGTCGCGCTGGGCAACCTTTGTTTACCTGCCGGCGGTATGACGACCACAGCCCGCTTGCGCTTCATGCTTGACAACAACGTCACCATTATCGGCTGTACGCCGACGTATGCGTTGCGCATGGCCGAGGTCGCGGCGGCCGAAGGCGTTAACATCGCCGACAGCACCGTGCGCGGTTTGGTGGTAGCGGGCGAGCCCGGCGGCAACATTCCGGCAACGCGAGCCGCGATTGAAAACGCTTGGGGCGCAAGGCTTTTTGACCATTCCGGCATGACGGAGATGGGGGCCTACGGCTTTGAATGTGTGGAACGCTCCGGTGGGCTGCACGTGAACGAAGCGGCGTTTATTCCTGAGGTTCGCGACCCGCAAACGGGGGCCGTCAGCCGCGAAGGCGAGGGCGAACTGGTACTGACGAACCTGGGCCGCTGGGGTATGCCGCTGATCCGTTACGCCACGGGCGATCATGTGCGGCTCGAGCGCGGGAAGTGTGCCTGCGGTCGGCATTACGCGTGGCTCGATGGCGGCATAGTCGGTCGCATCGACGACATGATCGTGGTGCGTGGCAACAATGTGTTTCCGAGCGCGATCGAAGCTATACTTCGCGGGTGTGCGGGCGTGGCGGAGTTTCGTCTGGAAATCGACGAACGCGCCGCCCTCACGCAGTTGAACATCGAGATCGAACCGAGCCCCGAATCGGACGCCGATATGGTGCGTCAAAGCGTGGGCGATGCGATTCGAGACCGTTTGAACTTTAAGCCGGGACTTCGCATGGTCGAACCCGGTACGCTGCCGCGGTTCGAGATGAAAGCGCGGCGGGTCGTGCGACGCACGACCGACTGAAATAGCCAGATGTCTAAAAATGGGTGTGCGGTCACGGGCAATAAATGCCAACGCAATAGGACCGCGACAGCGCATGGATTTTGTTGATCCGTGCCTCTATCCGGAAGGAGCAACTCCCGCAATATGATCAACCGATCAATCATCACATCGAAATGTACTTGGGTCGCTGCTGTTGGTGCGTTGTTGGCGACTGTCGCGCAGGCGACGGCGCGCGACTGGCCGTCGTGGCGCGGTCCGGCGCATACCGGTGCCGCTTACGAAACGTCCGCAGTGAAGTCGTGGACCGAAGACGGCGAGAACATGCTTTGGAAAACGCCCGTGGGTGGCCGCACGACGCCGGTCTTGCTCGACGGGCGTTTGTTTATGATCGTGCCGACGGGCAGCGACAAGACGTTGGGCGAAGCCGTGGTGTGCCTCGATGCGAAGACGGGCAAAGAAGTCTGGCGGCACGAGTTCAACGTGTTTCTTTCCACGATCGTCGAACAGCGCGTCGGATGGACGGCTGTCGTCAGCGATCCGGAAACCAAAAACATTTATGCGCATGGCACCGGCGGTTTGCTGATGTGCCTAAGTTTCGATGGTGAATTGCGCTGGGAAATCTCGCTGACGGAGATGTTTAATCGCGTCAGCGGTTACGGCGGTCGTTTGCATACGCCGATCGTCGATGAAGATAAGGTCATTATCAGTTTCGTCAGTAGCAATTGGGGCAATCATGGCCCTCCCGGACATCGCTATCTGGCGTTGGACAAGAACAATGGCGATGTGATCTGGTGGTCGAAGCCGGGCGGTAAGCATCTCGATACGACCTATAGCGTGCCAGTGGTGTCGGTTATCAATGGCGTGCGGCAACTGATCGCGGCCAATGCCGATGGTTGTGTGTATGGAATGAAGGTGCGCACTGGCGAGATGATTTGGAAATATCAGCTCTCAAAGCGCGGCTTGAACACGTCGGTAATTGCCGATGGCCATTTGGTGTACGTGACGCATAGCGAAGAGAACTTTACGACTACGGCAATGGGCTCGGTGCTGTGCATCAATGCGTCGGGCACGGGTGATATCACAGAGACGGGCACCGAGTGGCGCGTCGATGGCCTCACGGCGGGCTACGCCTCGCCGGCGTTGGCCAACGGTCGGCTATATGTGGTTGATAATGCCGCGACGATGCACTGCTTCGATGCCAAGAGCGGCGCGAAGAATTGGGAACACGAGTGCGGTCGCGTTGGCAAGGGCTCGCCGGTGGTGACGAGCGACGGCGTGATCTATATCGCCACGGTTAACGGTCGCTTCGTGATTCTGCAAGACGAAGGCGATGCGTGTAAGACGCTGCACGAAAAGGAATTCGATCTCGTCGATAAGTTCGTGGTCGAGTTATACGGTTCGCCGGTGGTGGCCGACGGCAAGGTGTATTTCCAAACGCGGTACAACACGTATTGTCTGGGTAAATCGGGTGGCACGGTTGCGCAATCAGAGATTCCAAAGTTAGCCGAGGAAAAGGCTGCGGGCGATGGCGTCGCCACTGTCCTTGCGGTACCTGGAGATGTGACGCTAGCTCCCAACGGTAACGCATCATTCCAAATGCACTACTTCGATTCCAACGGTCAACGAATCGTGTACTCCAAAGCCCCGCAAGTTACGGGCGTCGTGAAGGGTGTTAACGGCAAGTTTAATAACGAGAAGGTTGAATTCACCGCCGATGGTGAAAACGCTTTCAGCGCAGGTCTGATTGAATTCGAATCGGAAGGTAAGAAGGCCTTGGCCCGCGTACGCGTATGCGAGTCTCTCCCCATTAGCGTGACATTCGACGAGTTCGGCGACGAACGCAACCCGCCCGGTTGGGCTGGTTTGGGCATTAAGACGCAGATCACCGACGTCAATGGTGAGAAGGTGTTGCAGAAGGTCGCGTCGAAGAAGTTCCCCAGTGTTCCGTTCATGCGGATGCGCTCGTACAGCAACCCGCCGATCGATTTGCCCAAGGGTTACACGGTGCAGTGCGACATGATGGGGCAGAAGCGACCGAAGGGGCGTAAAGTGCTGCCCGATATGGGGCTGATCAATACGCGCTATTCGCTCAAGCTGATGGGGCAACTCGATAAGCTGCGCATCGAAAGCTGGTCGCCGATTCCACGTATTCGCGAGGATGTCGATTGGAAGATGGAGCCGGGCACGTGGTATCGCGTGAAGTTGCGCGTGGAGCAGCAAGGCAAGGAGGCGTGGGTGCGTGGCAAGGTTTGGCCGCGCGATCAGGAAGAGCCCGCTGGCTGGCAGGTCGAGATGCGCGATCCGCGCCCGAATACCGAAGGCAGCCCCGGCTTGTACGCCTATTCAAACGGCACCAAGCACACGAAAGACGGTCCGCCGATCTATTTCGATAACTACCGTGTGTTTGAGAATGAATAAGCGGCGGTGCGGAGAATAGTTGCACGACGGCGATTTTGATGTCCCGGTCGTGAACGCGTTCGGGGCTTTAACCGAATGCCCGTGATCGGGTGCCCCTGCCCCTCTGGGGCTGGGGGACTGACGACAGGCGCCAACGGTTAGCTAACAAAAATGATTGGTGAGCGGCCCAGTAACGACAGCGGCACTCACGATACATAGAGAGGAATAAGCTCGATGCTCAAAAAACGACAAATGACGATATTCGCGTTGGCGGCGGTGACGGTCGCCGCAGTCGGCGCTCATGCCGAAAAACCTAAGATAGCCGACCCGGGTGTGAAGGCCGAACCAGCCCGTCAGGGCGATTGGCTGATGTGGGGCGGTATGGCCGATCGCAACATGGTCTCGCAGGAAAAGAACATTCCCGGCAAGTGGAATGTGAAGACCGGCGAGAACATCAAGTGGGTCGCCAAACTTGGCTCGCAGACGTATGGCAACCCGGTGATCTACAATGGCAAGATTTTTGTCGGCACCAACAACAATGGCCACCTGCGCCCGGAGATCAAGGGCGATAAGGGTGTGGTCGTCTGTCTCGATGAAAAGACGGGCGAGCTGTTGTGGCAGGCAACGCACGACAAGTTGCCGACCGGTCGGGTAAACGACTGGCCGGAGCAGGGGATCTGTTCGGGGCCGTATGTTGCGGACGGGAAGATCTACTACGTGAGCAATCGCGCCCAAGTCGTCTGCGCCGACCCGGAAGGCATGCGCAACGGCAACGATGGTCCGTACAAAGGTGAACAATACACCGACAAGATGGATGCGGATTTCATCTGGGTGTACGACATGATCGACGAGTTGGATGCGTTTCCGCACAACCTCGCGACGTGTTCGCCTGTGGGTTACAAGGATTATCTTTTCGTCGCCACGTCGAACGGCGTGGATGAAGGTCACTTGGTATTGCCCGAGCCCGAAGCGCCGGACTTCTTGTGTTTGAACATTAAGACTGGCGAATTGCTTTGGGATAAGAATTACACCAACGGCAAGGTGCTGCACGGTCAGTGGTCGTCGCCCGCTTGTGGAGTTGTTGGTGGCAAGGAGATGGTCGTCTTTGGTGGCGGTGACGGTTGGGCTTACGGCCTCGAAATGGCGACCGGCGATTTGATCTGGAAGTTCGATCTAAATCCGAAAGATAGCAAGTGGGTCTTGGGCGGTCGCGGCACGCGTAATGCGATTATTTCCACGCCCGTAATTCATGACGATAAGGTGTATCTATCGGTCGGCCAAGACCCCGAGCACGGCGAAGGCGTCGGTCATATGTATTGCATCGATGCAACGAAGACGGGCGACATTACCGAGTCGGGCAAGATTTGGCACGTGGGCGGTGAAGACTTTAAACGCACGATGTCGACGGTCGCGATTATGGATGGGCTGCTTTACAACTCGGACCTGAGCGGCTTTTTGTATTGCTTCGATCTGAAGACGGGCAAGAAGCATTGGACGCACGACACGTTTGCGGCCATTTGGGGTTCGCCGTTTGTGGTCGATGGTAAGGTGATGCTGGGTACGGAAGACGGCGAAGTGTTGATCTTCGAGCACAGCAAGAAGAAAAAGCAAATCGCCACCAACGACATGCGGAACTCGGTTTATACCACGCCGGTGGTTTCCAACGGCACGCTTTACATCACCAATCGCAACACGCTATATGCAATCTGCGAAGGTGGTGCCAAGGGCAAGGCGAAAGAAGCCAAGACGGCGAAGCGATAAGATGCTGCGGCGCTGATTTGCAATCGGTGTACCCGTTGAGCTAACATTTAAAGCGACGCGATGCCGAAGGGCACGTGTCGCTTTTTTCATGAGCGTGTGGACGGATTTTGTTGGGATGCGCGCACTCGGCGAGTCGCCATAGGAACGGCATATGCATTTACAGATCGAGTTAACCGACGAACAGGCGAAGTTGTTAGATGCCAGGGCACGCGAACTGGGTGTGCAGCCGGATCGGTTGGCGCGGGCATGGCTGGTCGATTTGTTAACGCAGCCGGACGAGCAGTTCGAACGCGCTGTAATGCAAGTCGTACAAAAGAATCGCGATTTATATGAACGGTTAAGTTGATGCGGTATCTCATTTTGTAGGGTGCATCCCTTGATGCACCATTCATTTCAAACGTAAACGAATTGTTGGTGCGTCGAGGGGAGCACCCAACGGTTACAGGTTTCAAACATACATTGAATTGCTGGGCGATCCCGCGACGTATGGCGGTGACCGCTTCCTGACCGGGCGCGGCTCTGTTGCGCGGAGTTGTTGGTCCGCACAGCGGACCCTACGCCGTGGCAAAAGTCGGTCACCCATATTGCATTCGATTTACGTTGTGGCACGGGTTATTAATCCGTGTTACACGTCTGCGATTTGGCACCAGTTTGTAACCGGTGTGTCGCGATCAACGCAAACGTGACCGCCGCTATCGCGGGTCGTCGGAACCTTCACCGGTTGACGTGATGTAGCGCGGTTCGTCTACGCGCTCCTCGTAACCCAAATCCACGCGGTCGGCTGTCGTCGGTTGGTACGACGGGTTCGTATCAACGTCGCGACGAACTGGCGCGATGGGGCGTTCGCGGCCTGCGTAACGGGCGTCGCGCGGACGCAGGTGGCTGCTGTCGTCGTCGGTGAGCTGTTCGATGCGCGTAGCGGCGAAACGCTGGTTCGATTGAATGCCTGCTTCCTCGGTCTCTAACACCTGATGGTACATTTCGATCGCGCGCTCGCGATCGTGCAAACGGAAGTCATACACGACAGCCGCATCGAAGCGTGCCGGGTGCGGCGTTTTCGGGTCGAGACGTAATGCCCATTTGAAGTAGCGCAATGCCAGTTCGTTATCAGGATCGTCTTCGCGGAGGAACTCTTTATAAATCACGCCCGCGTAATAGGCCGCGTCGTCGACTTTGTCGGACGTGGGGTAATCCTGCAGGATGCGCTTGTACATGTTGACGGCCTTGCGGCAGTCTTCGTGATTGAGCTTGGTGAATCCGACGAACGGCACGCCTTCAAACGTGTCGTAAAGCTTCATCGCTTCGAGATACAGTTCGTCGGCGGCGGGAATGCTCTCGCGCGGGGCGACGGTATAGCGCTGTTCGCTCGTGCCTTCGCGCAGGTACGGATAAATCTCGACACGCTCGGTCTGTTCGCGCTGGCGGCGCGCCCAGTTGGCTTTTTCCGTATCGCCGATCTGCAGGTAGGCACGCTCGACGGCGATCATCTTATCGATGTACGCGGCGCGCGTGGCCAGCATCGACTCGACTTCGTCCACAGTCGAAGGCAGGCTTACGCGGCGAATGGGCGTCGGCCCCAAATCTTCATCTTCCGGCGGCGTGATATCGACGACGCGACTGTCGTGCTTGCGGCCGATGCCTTCGCAACCCACGAGCGCGAACAGCAACGGGCAGCACACGATCAGCGCGACCACGTGCACGGGTGCCCCTGCCTTTCCAAGGATGGGGGACTGCGAAGCGAATTCGAGATCATCAATACGCGGGCTGCGCGAGCGGGCGGTAAACATGGCGTGTTTCATCCTTGAAACGGCGCGATCGTTCGGCGATCGCGCAATATGGCCCCGCGCGGCAGGCGCGGCGGCATGATCCATCACAAATTTCCTACGATATTCCACCCGCGCCGGTGCGACCGGTCAAGGATTTTGCGGCGCGGCGTTGCTTTTCACAGGTGTGAGAGGGAAAGCGGTACCGCATTCCGGGCAGGTGCCGGTGGTGTTGTTGGTGAGGTTGTAGTTGCATTCTTGGCAGTGGCCGGGTGGGAAGGGGCGGGTGCGAACAATAATCAGTAAGCAGATCGTCGCAACAAGCACGATTGCCCACCCCGGGGCGATGAACAATATCGATCCGATTTGGCCGACAAAGCGATTGTTGGCCAGCGGATTATCGATACGGGCATCAAAGCACCGCTTCAATCGATTCTTTATTACACTAAACGTCAGATTCGAGTCCCAGGAAACGTGCAGATAGGGTCCTCGTTTACCGAAATTGTCTATGAGTTGGTTAAATCGTTCTCCTCTTCCGCTGTGATCCTCAGTAATGACGTATAAGAGGGGATCATCGCGCTGACGCTTGTGACGATCGATTTCCATTTCAGAAATAGTTTCAACGAACCAGGCGTCCATAACCAAATTCGCATTTCCCGTATCTCCGACCACCAGCGTGCCCTCATATAAAGCCAATCGGACATGCTTTGTTTCATTGCCGGACGCGATATTGGCAGAGACAAAAAAACTGCCGCAGATACAGATGAGCGAGACTGATAGGATGAATATCAGCGTCAGCATGGCCACGCAGCGTAGAGCCTTTTTCTTTACGCTGCGCTTCATGCGGATTCCATTCGTTTGTGCAACGCTCTTTCACCACATTCCGGGCAGGTGCCGGTGGTGTTGTTGGTGAGGTTATAACCGCAGGATTGGCAGTGGCCGCGTGGGTAGCGGCGGTTACGGCGTAGCACATAGACGCTAAGCATGGTCAACAACACTGCCGGCCAGCCCAGCGGAATCGTCAAGATCGCGTACTGCGGCTGTTGCGGCTCGTATCCGCACATTCTGGACGGACGCCATTCAAGTGTGGGCATTCTGAATCCAAAATTCTCACACCGATAGAATCTCGATTTTTGCATGCGGTCAAACGTTGGAAGGTAAATCCACGCATTTAAGTGCTCTGATTGATGATTGATAATCGTGTAATACCTCTGATTGATAACCTCATAGCGGAAAGCATGATCCAAAGCGCGAGCAAAGTGATTTATAAAATCGTTACTAGGAGATTTTATATTCAAACAGCCTGATTCGAGCGCGAGTTGCCAACCGATAAACTCCGGTCGCGAAGCAGGAAGCTCGAAACGCGTCATCGCAAGCACGGAAACAGACCAGACGCCAAGGGCAAGCAAGATCGCAGTTACTGCGGTAAATCGATATGTCCGACGTCTCATTAAATGGTGCATCTGTTAGATATTACGACGAACTTGACAGTCAATTGCAAGTTTTTTCCTTACCCCTTCACCTCCACCATCTCCCGCGCATCCAAAAACGCCAGCCACAACTTCGTCGGTCGTTGTTGCCAGACGGCTTCCACGGCTTGGGCGTAGATGCGCAGTTGACCGGCGTAGAGATCGGCGCGGACATTCAATTCGTCGCCGCTGACGCGGTCGGTCTTGTAGTCGAGGATTTCCCAGCCTTCGCCGCTGTCGAAAAGGCAATCGACAATGCCGCGCACGAGCACGATGTCGTCGGCGTCACGGCGGGTGGCGGCGGGGTCGTAACGCGTGGGATCGACGCCGAGCGTGAAGGGCCATTCTCGCTCGACTTTGGTTTTCGCGTCGATCATGCGCTGGCCGACCGGCGTAGCGAAGAACCAGGCGATGGCGTCAATGTTGAGCGCGTCGCGCGCTTCGGCTGGAAGGTAGTTACCCGCAATAAGTTGATCAAGTTGCTGAGTGATACCTTCGGCAGATAGGTCTGCACGGTAGTCGGCATACTCGAAAAACGCGTGCGTCCAAGTGCCGACGAGGGTTGGTTGGTTGTCGCTTGCTGCGGTTAAGAAGGATGGGCGGCGGAAGATTTTGGGGAACGTATTGTTAGCGCGAGACGGGGGCCGTTGCGCGACCGTCTCCGGCGCTAACTCGGGGAAAAGCATCCCTCCCCTAGCCCCTCCCTGCAAGGGAGGGGGAGTAGAGGATGCAATTGGGGAATCTGAGATTGCGTCACTCGTCGTCGTCGCATGTAAACCGCTCACAACATCCGGCGTATTAGCGAACTCTGCCGCGTTGTCGGCGTCGTTATCCCGTTGTTCCCAGCGGCGTTTGAGTTCGCTGGCAGCGGCGACGGCGGGGACGCGGGTGAGTGCGTCGTGACGGTAGGTGCCGAGCAGCCGTCGCTCGAGCGTTTGGGCTTCGTCGTCACTTAACGATGTGGAAGCTTCGGCAACCAAGTCGTCGATCGGCTGCAAGTTCGTCAGCGCTTCGGCCAGCGCGCGGTTGTCGTCGGTGCGTTGCGATGCAAACGACCAGGTTGAAATCTCTGCATCGTCGTATTGCCGCACTTCAAAACGCTCGCCGTCGGCTGCGGCGCGGTTCCAAGCGACGTGCGCCGACGGCATGGTCAACAGGCAATCGACGATCCAACTCAAGTAGCCGCTGGTCTTGTTTCGAATGGTGAGCGGTAGCGGACTTTTAATCTCCGCCGCAGCTTCGATTTGCTCTTCCTTCACGCGCGAGCCGGTGCCGACGACGATGATGTGTTCTTCGGCACGCGTTAACGCTACGTACAACACGCGCATCTCTTCGGCCAACGCATCGCGCTTGAGCGATTCGGATATCACGCGCTGCGGCAGCGTGGGGTAGCGAATGTTCTTGTCGAGATCGACGGCGGCCATGCCGATGCCGAGTTCGCGGTCCTGCAGAATCGAACCGTAGGCGTCGGCCATGTTGTGCTTCTTGCCTGCCTCCGCGAGTATCACGACGGGAAACTCGAGGCCCTTCGATGCGTGAATCGTCATGATTTGCACGGCATCGCCGGCGGGCGGCAGCGTTCCGGCATCGAGTTCGTTGCCGGTTTCTTTCACGGTCTCCAGAAATTGAAGAAAACGATTCAGGCCGAGCCGTTGGAAGTCGCCAAACTTGCGCGCGTAATCGTGTAACTGTTTGAGATTGGCGCGGCGGCGCGGTCCGGTCTCGAGGCCACTGACGTAGGCGAGGTAGCCGGTGGCTTCATAAATATCCCATAGCACGTCGGCAATGGGCCGACGTCGCGCGGCGCTGCGCCAATGATCGATGATTTGCAAACGCTTTTGCAAGATGGCGCGGAGGTTCTCGTCGGGGCCGCGGTTGGCATAGGCGGGGACGGCCGCGTGGAACGGGCACGATGCGTTCTTTAGCGACGCGCACGTGCGGATCTCGGCGAATTCGGTGTCGGTGAGCGCCCTACCTAATAACGGTGACCGTAAGATGGATGCGAGGGGGATGTCCTGCTGGGCGTTGTCCATCACACGCAATAGCGAGATGACGTCTTGCACTTCGAGCGCATCGAATAAGTCGCCGCTGCGCGAGGCGACTGCCGGGATGCCGCGCGCTTGCAGGCGGCGTAGGAACAAACCCATGCGCGCCTTCATCGAGCGCAACAAGATGGCGATGTCTTTAAATTCGACGCCGTCGGCGTGCAGCGCGGTGATGCGTTCGGCGATGACGTAGGCCTCGCGCTCGATGCGTTCGAGATCGTCGCCTTCGCTATCGGCATCGTCGTTCTCGGTTTCTGTCGATGATGATCCACCACGTGACGGTTCTTCTAATATGTGCACCTCCATGGCGGGCGTTTTGCCCGCGTCGGGTTCGTTTGGCTTCGGCACGAGTTGTTCACCATCTTGGTAGTCGATACCGCCCAGGTCGGGGGCCATCAGTCGCGCGAAGATGGCGTTGATGACGTCGATGATGGCTGTGGTGCTGCGGAAATTGTGCGCCAGCGGTATGACGCGACCGGATGCTTCGCCGTTGATAAACGCGTCGCGGCGGTCGAGGAATAGTTGTGGCTCGCCGAGGCGAAAGCGATAGATGCTTTGCTTAACGTCGCCGACGCTGAAGAGATTGCCGGCGCGACCTTGGTCGCCTTCACGACTGACGAGTCGCAAGATGGCCGCTTGTACCGGGTTGGTATCCTGAAACTCATCGACCAACACGTGGCGGAATTTATCGCGCATCCGCGCAGCAACACCGTTGGAGTCGTCCTGCAGCAATTGCAGCGTGTAACGTTCGAGGTCGGAAAAATCGAGCGCGCCGAGTTGCCGTTTCTCGTCGCGATAGCGCGCGCGAAACGCTTCGACGGCGTCGAGCAAGATGTTGACGAACGGGGCGGTGCGCGCTATGCCCTCGGCCCAGTCGGCGCAGGTGAAGCCGCCGAACTTTCCCTTTAATGACTTGAGCGACTTCGTAATGGATTCGTAGCGCTTCTTAGCGGCGGCGTAAATCGCTTGGTCTTCGTCGGGCAGGGCCTTCACTTCTTTTCGATTGATGGCGGGCAGGCTTTTGAGGCTAAACGATTCGATATCTCGGCAGACGGCGTCGATGGCAGTCGTGCTTGTCGTAGTCTTCGGTAATCGCGCGAGGTTCTCCGACAACATCTCACTGAGGCCACTCAAAGACGTATCGAATAGCTTGAGCGCCGCTGCCGAGTTGACGGTCGCGCAGAACTGAGCGATTTCGTCAATGAACTGATCCAGCGTGTGACGCAACAAGTCGACCAACAGCGTGTGCCATGCGGCATTGAGCGTGTTCTTGTCGGGTGGTGCTTCAAACCGCTGACGGGCATCGGCAAGCCACTGTTCGGGATTGACATGCGATTCGAGAAACGCCGCGATGCTGGTGACCTGGGCTTGCAATGTGCGTTCGCTTTTGCCGTAGGCCGTGAGCAAGTCGAGAAAGGCGTCGCCGCGTTCCGTTTCTTCCGCCGCCCACTCGTCGAAGATCGCCTTCACGCAATCGCGCTTGAGACCGGCGGCGTCGTGTTCGTCCATCAGCGGCATGCGCGGTTCGAGGTCGACAAAGGAAAAGTATCGATTGAGTAGCCATCGACAGAACGCATGAATGGTCGAAATGCGCGCGCCGTCGAGCATGGCCCGTTGATGCCGCAGGCGACGTTGCTTACCCGCGTGGGCTTCGGCGATCACTTCGCGCAGGCGGTTGCCGATGCGTGCGCGCATTTCGGCGGCGGCAGCATCGGTGAACGTGACGATCAGCAACTCGTCAATTTGGCAGGGCGGTGTTCCCTCAGCCACGAGTTTCACGCAGCGTTCGGTGAGCACCGCCGTCTTACCGCTACCGGCGGCGGCGGAGACGAGCACACTGGTATCGACGGTATCGATCGCGTCGCGTTGTCCGGGCGTCCATGGCTTGGTCATGCGTCGGCCTCCGGCTTGTCGTCGTTGGCCGCTTGCATTTTGCGAATGGCCTCGCTGCGTTTCATGCTATTCTCAAATCGCATCTGCTCGGGCCGATACTCGAAGCGACAGACGGACGCGTAATCGCAATAGTCGCACGGCAGTTTTTTGCCCAGCCGCAACGGTGCCACCGCGATATCACCATCGAGCCAGCAGTCTGCCAATTGGCCCAACTTGCCGCGCACGAATTGAAGTATGTCATCGAGCATACCGGGTTCGACGGCGTCGGACGTATCGAAACGGCTGATGTCGCCATCGCGCTTTTGTTCGGATTGAAAGATCGACGACGTCTTACCGTCGGCGTTCTTATCGAGTGTGGGGATGGCATCGAAATCGACGATGCCGCGCGGCCTGAACTGGTCGAACGTTTTGAAGTCTTCGTCGTCGGCTTCGCTGGGGTGATCGACCTTCTCCGTGTCGGTGACGATCGTCGATAGAAACGCGCCGCCCAATCGGATGTCGCCGCCATCGGCGGAGAGGGCGTCTTTCACGGCGAGCAAATAGGCGAGCAGTTGCAGCGCCATGCCGTGATAGACTTCGTCGAGTTTCAGCCGCTTGTTGCCCGCGTTTGTTTTGTAATCGAATACGACGGCCCAGCGTTCGTTTGTGACAGTCGCCAAGTCGAGGCGGTCGATCTTGCCATCGATGTGAATGGTGCGACCTTCGGGTGTTTGGATTGAAAGAGCGGGCCACTTGGCGTTGCTGCCGCTACCGAAGTCGACTTCGGCACTATTGGGGGCGAAGTTTGCCGTGCCCAAGAGATGCTTTTGCCATCGCAAGAAGCGCGCAAGATAAGGCACGCCACGGCGACGCAGAATATGGCCTTGCGTTTCGTCGAGTTGTTGATGTTCTAAGAAGTCGGGCAACACGCGCGTGCAAATCGCTTCGGCACGGTCGGCCAATGCTTGGTCGTCGACGTCGTCGAGGCGTTCGCCGCTTTCGAGCAGGTCGTTGGCGAATTGCTCCAACGCTTTGTGATAGAAGTTGCCCCAGTGTAGTTGGCTCAGTTCGCGCGTTTCGCGCGGCAGCAGCGTGAGGCCGTAACGCGCGAAGTGTTGGAACGGGCAACGCGCGAATTGTTCGAGGCGCGTGATGCTGGAATGGTGGGGGGCGGGCCATAACCGGTCGACCAAAGCGGGCGCGAGTTTGGTGTCGGCGTCGGTGGTTCGGATGCTATCGAGAGCGCGGCTTAGGTGATGATAGAGGTTGGTCCTTGGTTGCGTTCGCGTGTTGATGTCCCCCAGCCCCAAAGGGGCGGGGGCACCCGGTGCGCGGGTAAGGTGATGGTGGAGGTTGGTTCGCGGTTGCGTTCGCGTGTTGATGTCCCCCAGCCCCAGAGGGGCAGGGGCACCCAGCGACGACGACGCGCTTTCGATAGCGGTGTTGTCCCCCAGTCCCAGAGGGGCAGGGGCACCCGTTGCGGTGCCGGTTTTGTCGGCATCCGTTGCGAGTACCTGTCGCGCCCAGTGGTAATAGCTCAGCCATGACGGCTCGTCGTCGCGTTGTACGACCGGCATACCGCGCGTGGCTTGGCCGGCGGCTTCGGCGATGGTCGCGGCCAAGTCGTTGGCCGTGCCGATTGACGCATCATTCCTGGGTTTTTCGATTATGACCGTCTCGCCGAGGATGCGTTCGATATCCGGCCAATGCAGTGCGGGCTCTTGTTGGCGGCCTTTCTCATCGAGCGTCGGACGCGATATCCAAAGGAATTGTGTGGCGCGGGTCAGCGCGACATATGTCAATATGCGCTCTTCAGCCAAGCGATCGCGGCGACTTCGACCGAGCGGCGCGTCGGCGGCTTCCAGCCGATCGCGTTCGTCATCACCGAGCAACCCTTCCGATGGCGGTCGCCCCGACCACAGCCCATCCGCAAAGCCAAGAATGAACGTCGCTTTAATGCCCAATGGTTGGCGACCGCGTTCGATGGTGCTGATGACGACTTGATCGAGCGTAGCCGGTACAAGGCCGAGCGCGAGTTCGGCCAACCCGGCTTCGAGCGTTTCGCGCACGCGCCGGGCGCGCAATGGTACGTCGCCAAGCGCGTCGACGAATTCTTCGAGCAGTTGCATCAACTCGGTCCACACGCGTTCGTGTTCGTTGGCCGTGTCGTGTTGTCCTGCGTCTTGTGCGGCTTGCGACCATGCGGCGAGCGTTTCGGCAATGCCCAAGCGATCGAGCACTTGCACGAGTTGCGTCGCCCAAGCGCGACCGTCGATTTCGCCGAGCGTCGCGGGCCACCAATCGCTAAGCGCAGTTCGCAAGGTGGCGCGGGCGGTATCGATCGTCGTCATCTGTGCTTTGGCCGCTTGGGCGTGGGCGCTGCCAAAGGCCGGCGGCTTACCCGTCCATGTTTGATTCCAAATATCGGGGTCGGTCAGATTGCGCGCCAGCATGTAGTTTTCGAGCGCTGCACCGGCGTCGTGATCGAGCGGCGTCAGATCCGACTTCACCAAACGCAACACGGCGTCTTCGAGGCCGCCGCCACCGACAAGCGCGAGTAATGCACGCACCGCCTCGATGAGCGGATGATGATGGATCGGTCGGCGGCGATCGAGAAAAAACGAGATGCTATGCCGCGCGAACTCGGCGCTGAGAATGTCGTGATAGGGCTCCAGATCGCGCACGATGATGGCGATATCGCGCAGGCGCATCTGGTTTTCGTCGCGCCGCGTGAGATCGAGAATGGTACGCGCGGCAGCTTGCACCTCACCGCGCAGGTCGGTGGCTTCGACCATACGAATCTCGGCGGCGTCTTGGTCGTTGGGCTGAAGTGGCGTCGCGTTGGTGGTGGGCGATAGCGCGTTCGCTTCCAACATGGCCAGTCGCAAGGAAGCAGCGAAACGCGGTAGCGGATCGGGCGTGAGGCGTATTGGTGTATCGATGGCGATGCCCGCTTCGAGCGCCGAGCGCATCAACTCGGCCCAGGCGCGGCGCGTCTTATAGAACAGGTCGGTTTCGTCGGGCGCTTTGGCCTCGTCATCAAATGCGGGATCCACAAGTAGCGCCACTGTCGTGTGGCTGGCGTGGCGCGCGAGTTCGATGAGCAGTTGTGCCTGTTGGCGAGTGAAGCTGGCGAAGCCATCGACCCACACGCGCGCGTCGCGCAACCATTCCGCCGTGGCGAGCCGATCTTTGGCCAACGCCAGCACGCCGTCGGGATCGACGCGTTCGGCGCCGAGGTATTCGCAATACCTTCGATACAGCAATGCCAAATCGTGCAGACGACCGGCGCTGGGATCTTTTTCATCAAAAGCCTGCTGCACGCATCGATCGAGTTTGTCGAAGCTGACGGCTTCGCGAAAGAACTCGGCCAGCGCCGCCGAGGCTTCGCGCACGAGGCTGCCGCTATCAGAAATGCGGTCGAACTCTTTAAACGCGCCGCGATGTTGGGCCAACAGGTAACGAATTGCCATCTGGCGGCCTGTCGCCGTGAGCGTGGTCGGAATGTTGCCCGGCGTGTCGGCGAAGATGCGATAGGCCAGCCGCGTGAAGCCGAGTACATCGCAGCGGCCCAGCGCCTGCATCCGTGTGCGCGCGAGGATTTGCCGCTCGGTTTGCAGTGTGGCTTGCTCGGGCGTTAGCACGAGCAGCGCCGGACCGTCGGTCATGCTGAGGCCGAGTTCGTTCGCCACGGCGGCCAGACAATGTTCGGTTTTACCGCTGCCGGCGCGTCCGGCGATCAGTTGCAGACTCACCGGCCCACCTCAGGATTCGTGTTTATCAGAATGATGCCCATAATGATCCGCCTGAGGGCGATTCTAACCGCAGTGTTGCCGCGTCGCAGCCGTCGCGAAGGTGTGAAAAAGAGCGGAAGCCGCAGGAGTTTGATGCGTAGAATGGTTGACGGGCCGCGTTGCAGTCATTTGTGTTAGCGGAACTGCGTGCCGGTTGGCAATTGCGCGACCCTACGAGGTTGAAGCGAGCGATTTTTGGTCACGATTGGTGATACAACCTGGCCGAGTTGGTGGGCGTATCTGCGTCAGTTTGATACGTATGCGCTGCTGTTGGTCGCGGCGGCGGCTTGCACGTTTGTGTTTACGCCGATCTACATCCGGCTTGCGCAGCGATTGAACTGGGTGGATCGACCGCGCGGTCGGCATCGGCATGTGCGCGTAACGCCGACGATGGGCGGCATTGTGGTGTTCCTGCCCGTGTTTGCAGGGGCGTTGGTGGCGTTGGCGACGAACAACCTCGTGGGCGAAAAGCTGCGCGAGGGCCGTACGCATGTGTTGGCATTGCTCGGCTGTACGGCCATCACGATGTTATTGGGTGTGGTCGACGATCGGCGGGCGGTGCGACCGCGCGTAAAGCTCTTGGTGCAGTTTTTGATTGCGGTCGTGGCCGTCGCGCTGGGTTTTCGCGTAGAAGCCATCACGCTGCCGTGGCTCGACTCGTTGGTGATACCGTCGTATGTGGGGATCGGCCTTTCGGTGCTTTGGATCGTTGGCATCACCAATGCGATCAATCTGACGGACGGCTTGGACGGCTTGGCGGCGGGCGTATGTTTGCTGGCGGCGGGCGTTAACACGTTGGTCGCGATTTGGCTCGGCAACCACACGATGGCCGTGATGATGGTGTTGTTGACGGGCGCGCTGCTGGGCTTTTTGCGTTACAACTTTCATCCGGCGCGGGTGTTTCTTGGGGATACCGGCGCGTTGGCGTTGGGCGTGTTCTTGGCGCTGGCGTCGTTGCGTTCGGCACAGAAGGCACACACGGCGGTGATGATTTTGATTCCGCTGTTTGCGTTGGGTTATCCGATTATTGACACGATGCTGGCCATCGCGCGGCGCAGCATGAAGGGGCAGCCGCTCTTCTCGTCGGATCGCGATCACATCCATCATCGCCTGCTGGACCGTGGCCATAAGCCTTCGGCGGCGGCGATTCGGATTTACTTTTTGAGCTTGCTGTTGTGCTTGTTGTGCATCGCGGCGGCGGCGGCCAATCATTTGATATTGGGCGTGGGCATGGCGCTGGTGCTTGGGTTGACGGTCTTCGCCGCGCGCGTGTTGGGCTATCTGGAATGGGGCGGTTGGACGGTCGATCGACGCGAAACGCGCATCCTCCATGCGGCGGCTCAGTTGTCGCGATTGAAGCTGCGCGCAGCTAAGAGCGATGACGAACGCGTGAGTGCGCTGGGCATCACGGCGACGGAGCTAGGTTGCGGTAGGGTTGAGTTGACTCGCGAGGCGAATGTATGTGAATGGCAACTACCGAGTTATGACGCAGCGGCCAATGGCTCCGTTCATACGGCCGTCGAACATGACGACGTGACGATACGATTTCATTTGCCGGCGGCGATGGCGAACGACGACCCGCGCTTGCAACTGCTCGACGACCTTGCGGCGGAGATACCACGATCTTCATGAATCCCGCCGCGCCGCACATCCTTTTTGTAAACGAGTTTTATTACCCGGATATCTGCGCCAGCAGTGCCGTGTTGACCGATCGCTTGCCGCGGCTGACGGCGGCGCGCCCCGATTGGAGGATCACGGTATTGGCGGGGCGGCGCGCGTGGGACGATCCGACGGTGTTGCACGCGACCGAAGAAACGCATCGCGGTGTGCGCATCGTGCGCGTGGATCGTCCGGCGCTACCGAAGCGGAGCATCCTGCAACGCGCGCTCGGGTTCTTTGCGTTTCAGCGTAACGCGCTGCGGGCGGCGCGCGGCTTGGGCAAGATCGACTTGGTCGTTGGGACGACGGCACCGCCGCAGGGGGCGGGCATCGCGGCGCGCATCGCCAAGCGGGCGGGCTGCCCGTTCGTTTATACCGTGCTGGATTTGTATCCCGATTTGGCGGACACGCTCGACAAGTTGCGCGCTTCGTCGTTGATCTATAAGCGATGGTTGAAGAAAGACACGTATTTGATGCAGCAGGCGGCGTCCGTCGTGTCGATATCGGCGCCGATGTCGGAGCGCATCGCGCGCACGCGAGCGGTACCCGCCGAGAAATGCATTACGATTCACGACGGCTTCGATGAATCTGCCGTCGCGCCGCCCGCGAGCGGTGCGACGAATCGTTTTTCCCAACATTACAATCCGCAAGGTCGATTCGTTGTGCAATATGCAGGCAACATGGGGTTGTCGCATCCGTTTGAGGCAATCATGTCGGCGACGCGTCAGCTCGAGGGCGAGCGGGACGTGCTGTTTCAATTCATCGGCGACGGTCCGCAACGCGGGTTTATCGAACAACACGCCACGGCGCAGACGCAGGTACTCGACTATCAGCCTGCCGAGCGCTTGTGGGAAGTCTTGCACGCTGCCGATGCGTGTTTGATTTCGCAGCATCCGCGCATGTTTGATCAAGCGTTGCCGTTTAAGGTGTACGGCATCTTCGCCGCGCGCAAGCCGGTGATCTTCGTCGGTAACCCCGCGTCGGAAATTGCAGGTTGGCTCGCAGATGCCAACGCGGGCATCACGGTTCGCCACGAAGCCCCCGAGCAACTCACGGCGGCGATCCGGCGATTGCAAAGCGATCGCGCCGAGGCAGAGGCGTTGGGGCAGCGCGGGTATGCGTTGTTTAAGCAGCGGCTGCAATCGAGCGCGGCGGCGGAGAAGTGGTTGGCGCTGTTTGAACGCGTGCTTGGCGGCGATTGATACGGCAACGAATCGACGGTAGCCCTCGCCATTATCCACGCATGCGTCGAATTGCAGCGGGGGGGGCATGCAGGTCGTCGTGCAACTGTGTGCCAAATCGCGATGGCCGGTATAATTTCCGAACTGCAGCGCCCGTAGCTCAGCTGGATAGAGCAGCGGACTTCTAATCCGCAGGTCGTAGGTTCGAATCCTACCGGGCGTGGTTTATTCACTGCCTAATGTCAACCCTACTACCGCAGCGCGTTCCCGCTATCGATTTCTCGATCGAAAATGGCAGAGATTACTGACCTGCAGACCTTTCTGTGACGCAGACGCGCGCCATCCGCAGTGCGGTGGGTCACACCTTTTCGTTTCGCCGCCGTTCACGCTAAATCGCTATTCTTGGCTGACTTAAATATGGGACGTGGTCCAGCAATCGCTTCGGCCTGATATTGCCTACGCCCTCCGCGTGAAACCGTCCGGAATCGTCCGTTAATCCCGATGTTCAGGTGCAAACCGACCGATACCGTTTCCGCGCTCGCTGCGCGTTCATTTCCTACCCAAACGGAGGCGACTGATGCCGAAGATGAAGCCATTTTTGTACACGTTGATGCTGGCTGCCGTGAGTTTTGGCAACCTTGCGGGAGCGCAGGGCGCCGACCGGGACTATCGCGAACAGCAACTGAAATTCGCGCGATCTTACGACGCGGCGGACTATAAGGCGGCGTTAGAAGCCGCCGAAAAGCTGCATGAGATGCGGCCAAACGAGATCGCCCATATCTACAACGTGGCATGTATGAATTGCCTATTGGGCAATGACGACGCGGCATATCGCTGGCTCGAAAAGTTGGTCGATGCGGGCTTTAAGGATGCCGATGGGCTGCTGAATGATTACGACTTCCGCACGTTACGGGCCGAACCGCGGTTTCGGGCGTTGTTGCGACGCATTCGCGGCGAGAAGGTGAATGACGATCGACCCGCAGCGGAAAAGAAAGAAACCAAGAAGGAAGCGAAGAAAGATAGCGACGACGTTTGGGATGGGCCGGAAAAGCGCAAGATCGAAAAACTGGATAGCAAAGACGAAACGGCGAGTGCACGGCTTTCGCAATCTGAAATGCAACGGCTCAGTCGTGAGATAGGCGAACTGACGCAGGAACTGATCGCGACGGCACCGAACGATTCGAAGAAGGCGCTCAAGATTGCTGAGAAGGCCTATCAAAACGCACGCAAGATTGAAGCGTCGTTGAAGACCATCGCGCCCGAGGCCGTGGCGCAAATTCGACCGGGCATATCGCTGACGGCGTACAACGTCGCATGCATGCAGTCGCTGCTCGGCAATAAGGATGTGGCGTTCGAGCATTTGGAAATTGCCCGCGAGTATGGCGGTCTGCAAGGTCGCATGCTCGAGCAGATGAGCGGCGACGGCGACCTTGACAACTTGCGCAAGGACAAGCGCTACGCGGCAATCGTGAAGAAGCTCGGCGGTAAGTTCGCTCAGGAGGAGGCTTCCGACACGCAGGCTTCGACACGTGGTGGAAAGTTTGAGGAAAAGCTGCCCGACGTTGAAGAGATGTCGCCGCGCGACCGCTTCAACAAGATCGGTGGCCTCACGCAAGAGTTGATCACGACGGCAACGAGCGGCGATCACGATAAAGCCTTGGATATCGCCCTGCGTGCCGTGGCCCATTCGAAGATTCTCTACGATATGGGAAAAGACAACGATCAGTACGGCCCGCAAATTCGCACGCAGTGGACGCTGACCAACTACAACGCGGCCTGCATGTATTCGCTCAGTAAGAACAAAGATGCCGCGCTGTTCTATCTCGATCGCTCGGTCGGTGATGCGAAGTACTTCCCCGGTGATTTCATCGAGCAAATCAAGCGCGATAGCGATTTGGATTACATTCGCAGTAGCGAAGAATTCGAGCGGATATTTAACCGTGCCAAGAAGGCTGCGGCAGGTGACGGTGATGCAGCTTCGGAAACGGCCACGACGTTTAAAGAAGAGCTGCCCGAGGTCGACAAGGATTTGTCGCTCGAACAGCGCTCGGCGCGCGTGAATCAACTGATTCAAAAGGCCTTTCAGGCTTCGCAAAATAAGAACACGGAACAGGGTTTTGAATACGCCCGCGAAGCGGTTGCCCATGTTCAGCTTGTTTACGACGATGTGAAAGACGACGGCAGCATTGGCAATCAGGCGCGCGGATTAGCGGCGCTGACGGATTACAACCTGGCCTGCTTCTACTCGTTGAAGAACAACAAGGAAGGCGCGCTGTTCTATCTACGCCGCGCCGCCGAAAATCGCGACTACTTCCCCAGCGATTTCGCCAATCAACTGCGAACCGACTCGGACATGGACAACATCCGCGATACGGTTGGGTTCAAGGCGATCTTAGGGTCGCAAGAAAAGCCGGAGCCCGTTGCAGATGCTTCCGGCGAGGACGAAACGGCGAAGTTCGAATGGAAAGTGACGCTGCCGCCGAATTACAACGACAGCAAGGCCGCCCCGTTGATCGTCGCGCTGCATCATTATCACGGCAACATGGATCGCACGACCGAGCGATGGCAAAAGGCCGCCGCTGAAGTCGGTGCGATTCTGCTCACGCCGCAAGGCACCGTCAAACTTGGCGATGGCATGTACCACTGGGGGCGCGACTTGGATTTGGTCGAACGCAATGTGATGATGTCGATCAATAAGGTGATGGACGAGCACAAGATCGATCAAAAGCACATCGTGTTGGGCGGCTTTAGCCAGGGCGGTTGGGCTACGTGGGGTATCGCGCTACGCAACCCCGAAGCATTCTGCGGCATCATTCCCGTATGCGGGTCGGTGCGTCTTGAAAGTGATGACGCCTTCAAACGCGATGGTCTCGACAAGATTCGCGTGTGGGTCATGCTTGGCGAAGATGAAAACTCCAGCGTTATCGAAAGCAATGAGGACGCCGCCGCCAAGCTTCGCGACCGCGGCGCTAAGGTGAAGGTTAATACCTACGAAGGTGTCGGTCACGGTTACCCGAGCGATCGCGATGGCGAGTTGATTAAGGCACTCAATTTTGTGATGGATCGGTAAAAGGAATTCGTCGCGGTCGTGTAGAAGTTATGTCGCGCGACGATTAGATAGCTCGATAAATGCAAAACAATATCAAGCCCAAGGTGGCCGTTGTAACGGCTGCCTTGGGCTTTTTTCATTAAAGCTGCCAAAGTCCGTGTTCGATGCCGCCTAGGATGTAGATCGCAAACGTGCCTTGGCCGGGGAGCTTCATTGGTGGCATAGCCAATTGCGCCCCGGCTGCTTCCGCTGCCTTTACCGCCGCTTCAATGTTATCCACCAAGATGTAAGGCCGTACGATCGGCTTTTCGGTTTCGCGCATCGGCGCGCGCACGCCGATGCGACCGCCATCTTTGAGATCGGCGGTGCGGGCGTTGCCCAATTCGGCGACGGGGTCGCTGAATTTAACGCTATGCGCCTCCGCGAGCGCTTTACACGTTTCGTTTACGTCTGGCGTGACGATTTCAAGATATTGGACTTTCATAGTTGTTACCTTTGCTGGTTTATCTTTGCGACCGCTTGGCTTATCGCCGCCTTGCCGTTGACTGTTCTTGGGTTGATCGCTCACGGCCACGCTAACAAGTAGTAGTAATGTGACGCAAACAACGCGAGTGCGATTAGGTGACAACTTCATCATTCAATCTCCCCATCGGTTGACTATTTCCGGATTGCCGTTTGCCGCATCGCGACGCTGGGCGCTTCATGACCCGATGTGTCTGCGGCTTATTCCTGCTTCCGGCGGTACTCGATTGATACAATCTTGGTCCACTTGCCGTCCTTGCCCTCGATCGATGAAGTGAACGTTCGTAGGTTCGCATTCTTTATTTGAATAACCTCTCTATACCGGGCAGTTTTTTCGGGGTCTTCCATGCTAGGGCCTTCGGTCTCAAGTGTGAGTGTGTCGGCAGCTTCGTTCAGCGTACCCTTATACACCCATAACGTTCCACCGAATGAGTCGATGTAAGTTCCGCCGAATCGCTTCTTTTCGGCGTTGTAGCCCAACGAAAGAATCCCGTTATACGGTCGGCCCATCATCGTGGTCTTGGATTCTGATATGATCCAATGATCGCCAAGCGCGCGAACCGTGTCCGTTCCGGGCGACACAGTGGGAGGTTGGTCCGGCTCCAGATATATCTTGAATTTAATCTCCCACTCACCCACCAGTTGCTTGAGCCAAGCTTGCCCTTCGGGCTTAGAAGCTTCCGGCTTTGCCGATTGTGCAAATGCGCAGGAAGCGAGAAGTACGATTGTGGTTGAGAAAACGAATTTCATTATTCCATTCCTCCTTGTGTGATCATGATGAGATTACCGCACGTGTCGTCGAAGACGGCGGTCACCATCGAACCCATTTCGGTGGGCGGTTGGGTGAACTTCACGCCCAATGCTTCCAGCCGTTTGTGTTCGGCGGCAACATCTTCGACAGCAAACGCGGTGAAAGGGATGCCGTCCTCTACGAGCGCGGATTTAAACGGTGGAACAGCCGGGTGTTCGTCGGGTTCGAGAACCAATTCGGTCCCGTTGGGGTCTTCAGGAGAAACGACGGTAATCCAACGGTGCTTGCCCATCGGAATGTCGTGCTTCTTCTGAAAGCCGAGCGTCCTGGTATAGAACTGATACGCCTTTTCCTGATCGTCGACGGGAACGCTGCTAAGGTTGATTCTCATCGGGCTCTACCTCTTTTTGGCGTTTGCGGGCCAGCGTGTCGTGATTGCCTTTAGTGGTTCACCGTTGAACCAATGAAACTTATACCGACCTTCACGGCGCGCGACGACCAACCCGGCGGCCTCGAGCACTTCCAAATGCTGCGAGATCGCCTGTCGCGATGAGCTGATGCCGTGTTTCATAATCAATCGGCTGCAAAGCTCGAACAACGACTGTCCGTCGCGATCCACGAGTTCATCTAATATCGCCCGCCTCGTGGGGTCGGCGATGGCTCGGTATAGGTCGTCGTCCATGTATCGATGATGTGGAGTATAGGCAAGCGGTGGCTTGCATGTCAAGGATTGCGTTTTCCCACGTCGATCGGTGCAACGCTTTCAGCATGGAAGGTTTATCTTGTCTTTCAGATCCAGGGTGGCCGCTTTCGGTGTAAGCCTCGGGCTAGTGGTCGTAATGCGTTCCGCTTTTAGACAATATCTTTAGATGTATGAATTTGCGTGTATCCGGCATGCCGACCATCGAATCGGTTGGCTGTTGGGAGAGTTTCGCGCGAGGTTGCTTTTCAATTGACGGATTGCAATTTCTGGGTTGGGTCGGCATGGCACCCCCGAGGTTGGCATAACGTATTGGTTTCGATTTGTGGCGCAATCGGATCACACAAAAAAAACGGTCGTGTGACGCATCAACGTCACACGGCCGGCCCTTTTGCTACAAACATTCCCCTCGGAATTTCTGTTTCGCGTCGGGCTATTCACCTTGGCCCAAAGAGTAGGCGCGCTGGCCGTCGAACGTGCACAGGTTTTCCGTCTTGATGAAGTCGAGCCCGGCGTCGGCGACGCGATTCAACAACGCCGTGATGTCTGCGTGCGAAATTGCTTTCTGACCCGGCTGCAAGAACCGGCAACGCCAATGGTCGGTGCAGAATGTTTCGGAGAAACCATCGGGCCAGACCTTCACGCCACGATTGCTGATCATCTTCAAACGCAGCGTATCGTTACTGGCTGCTTCAAGCTGCGCGCCAAGGTCGTTCGGCTCACCGCGCCAATGCAGAAACACGTCCACGCCGATGGTGGCTTTCTGTTTCGGCACGGTCGGCGTTACGCGGCCGGTAGGGCGCGGGTGGTCATGGGCGGCGGCGTAAGAAACGGCAGCCAATTTGCTCGGTCGGCGCCCGAGTCGTTCGATGACAGCGTCGGCAAATTCGCCGGTGCTGACCTGCCGCGTGCTGTGTGCCTCATTGAAGATGTCAAAGGTATGAACGCCGTCTTCGATGGTCGTGAGCCAGGCGTTGTGGATCGACTCGGCCACGTCGGGTTGGCCGACATGCACCAACATTTGCAAAGCGCCGTGCAACAGGCCCGACGGGTTGGCGACTTTTTGACCGGCGATGGCGGGGGCCGAACCGTGAATCGCTTCGAACATGGCAATGTCTTCGCCGATGTTCGCCGAACCGGCGAGACCGACGGATCCGGAGATTTGCGCCGCGATATCCGACACGACGTCGCCATACAGATTGGGCATGACGATGACGTCAAACATCTCGGGCGTATCGGCTAAGCGTGCGGCACCGATGTCGATGATCCAGTGTTCTTTTTCAATGTCGGGGTACTCGGCACCGACTTCGTCGAACACGCGGTGGAACAACCCATCTGTCAGCTTCATGATATTGTCTTTGGTGAAGCAGGTGACCTTTTTGCGACCGTGGGCGGCGGCGTATTCAAAGGCATAGCGACAGATGCGTTCGCTACCGGGCCGGCTGACGAGCTTCAAGCATTGGAATACTTCGTCGGTCTGTTGATGCTCGATACCGGCGTAGGTGTCTTCTTCGTTTTCGCGAATGATGATGACATCCATGTTCGGATGTTTGGTATCGACGTATGGGCTGTAGGTCGCGCAAGGTCGCACGTTGGCGTAGAGGCCGAGCGTCTTGCGAATGGTGACGTTTAAACTCTTGTAGCCGCCACCCTGCGGCGTCGTGATAGGGGCTTTGAGGAACACGCGCGTGCGGCGCAGCGATTCCCAAGCAGATGCGGGAATCCCCGACGTTTCGCCGCTTAGGTACATCTTCTCGCCGATGTCGATTTTCTCGATGTCGAGCCGCGCGCCGGCTGCCTCCAACACGCGCAACGTGGCATCCATGATTTCCGGGCCGATGCCGTCGCCCGACGCGACGGTGATCGGCGTTTTGGTATTGGCATTCGTCGCGTGGGTCGTGTTCGTATCAGTTTTGGCGGACATTCAAAGGCTCCTGTTGGCCGTATCGTTTAGCAGTCTCACCCTGTCTTGCGGCATTTGCGCGGCGTACGGGCTCGATGTGCATCTCATCGGGAAAATGTCGCGATGATTCTTGCGATTCGTTCGCTATCTCATGATCGTCTATTTGTCGGCGTTAGCCAGCCCAATAACCCGACGGTCCGCCAGAAAACGGACTCTGGCAGGATGGTGCCCAGGCGATAGTTTGCGAGACCGAATACTCGGAGGTTTTATCTGGAGCCGCGATGACGCTCGAGGGTTGCCGACCGGCAAGCTCACTCGAAAGCGACGGTTAGGGTTTGAATGCGGATTTGAATTCGTTTGTTATAATCGTCGCCTTAACGACAGCCGTTTTCATCGGGCAGTTTCGAAATCAGCCATGGCCGTTATGTTTGTTAAAGATTTCCTTAAATCTCGCTCCCTTATTGCTCTCGCCTTCCTGC
>JAUIHO010000276.1 GCA_030432035.1 Phycisphaerae bacterium | reverse complement strand
GCGCCTCCAGTTATCGATAAGCGTGAGGAAATCGGTGTTGCCCGCTTGATACGACGTGAGAGCGACCTCGTAGGTCTGCCGCGCCTGTGGAATGAGTTCTTCGTTCAATACATCGAGCGTGTGCTGCTGCGTTTCGATGCGTGACCAAACTTCGAAGATTCGAAACGCCACCAGGTTTTGTGTCGCGTGCAAGTCGCCTTCACTTGCCAATAGCCGCTGCCGAGCTTCGCGCTTTCGCGCCTCGATCCGCGGGGACCAAATCGGCAGGTTCATCTGCATGGTCAACGCCCAGTTATCGTCGCCCTGTTCGCTGCTGCGATTGACCGGCGGATCCATCGCGCCAGCGGGTACGTCGGGCTCGAACGCGCCGCGCCCGCGCACGTAACTCCACTCGACGCCGAGCGTCAGGTCGGGCCAATACCCGAGATCGGCAAGCTCAATTTGCTGTCGATCGCGCCGCACCTGTTCGCGCAACATGGCAAGTTCCGGGTTACTACCCGATGCCAACGCGATCAGTTGGTCCACATCTGGCTCGATCGTCTGTGTGTCAATCGGCGCGATGTGCGGTATAGACTGTTGAGGGGCCCGATCCATCAACTGATTCAACGCCGCCGCCGCCGCCGCACGCCTCAGGTGCAGTCGATTCTCTTGATCGCGCAATTCGGATAGTTCAGTTTGTACGCGTAGCAAATCTTGTTGCGCCACTTGATTCACGCGATAGCGTGTATCGACGACGCGTTCCAAATCCTGCAATAGTCGCCGATTTTGCTCGGTAATCTCAAGGCTGCGTTCGAGCAGATAGATTTGCCAATATGCCTTTTCCACATCGGCGATCAAGCGCACCCGCTTATGATTCAGTTGCTCCACCGCCATCCGCGCTTCGCTCGCGGCAACGTTGCCCGCCAATTCCAACTTGGTCAGCAATGGTATCGTTTGGCTCACGCCGAGCGTAAAGAAAATATCGCCCGCCGCCGTTTGAATCGGTTCGGGCCGCACGATCGAACGCAACATCGGATCGGGCAACGACGTGACTTGTGGAATGCGTTCCAACTTGGCGCGCACGTCCGCCATTGCGGCCTGCAATGCCGGATGCGTCGCTAAAGATTCGCCGATGTACCACTCCACGCTCGGTTGAGGAGGCATCGAGGTGACATCCGAGCTTTGCTGTGGATCACCGTTAGGTTGCGCCGACCGATTCGCAAGTATTGCGTCCGAGCCCGACGGTCTTGAGGATATGCGCGCATGAGAGCGATGCCAACTCGCCAACGCTGTTTCGATACTCGTTGCCGACTGCGGTTTTGAAGCGCAGCCCGCAAATATCATCAATAGACAGCACCCCGCCATTGGCAGCGCGCGATTTTGTTTTGCCAACATATGAAGCAATCCAGTTCCGGTTTCGGCAGACCGAGTCCGCCCAAATACACACCGCACACGACCGATAGAAATCGGGTGCGCCAGACATTCATTGCGCAGAATGCGCGCGAAACTGCAATGAACTATGTCAGAAGAATCACAGTGGCGAGGTGTGCCACGTCATCAGGAGGGCCATGAGACCAAAGATATGAAATCGCGGTGAGGTGCGACGCCAAATCGGCGCGCAGTTGCACCGGTTCACCGAGGTCCGCTGGTGGAGCGCCGCGCAACTGGTTGAATTCAGTCGTCGAATTCGAAACCGGCAACACGGGGGGCAAGGCAAAACAATCGCATAGGCTGATGGCAGAGCCAGCAGAAGCCGGGGTCTCACAACCGCAATTGCACTGATTGACCGGGCAGCAACAGCAGGATTCGGTCCCCGTCGCGGCGGCTAGAGGGCCAACAACAGCGGCGGGCTGCACACCCAAGGTCAACAGGATGAGTGAAAATCTCAACGTCACGGCGTGGATTATAACATAACTCCGTCAGCGACCAGCCCAAATGTGCTTTTCTGATCTTACTTTGATAAAGGCGAATTGCAGTATTCAATCATCGCCGTGTGTAACTCTCTTGTTAGCAAGCTTTTGGCGACTGTCACGCGAATGTAATTACAGAACCGGCTAGCGAGCGGTGAAACACCAATGATCGACATCCGAACGCCGTGAAAATCGTGGCCTACGCCGAGCATCGCCATCGTGACAAGATTTCTGAGGGGGGCTATTCCATCTAAGAATTAGTATATGGTCGTTTTATGCCAATATTTTAGCTGCTTTAATAGCCTCTAATGGTCTCCTCCATAGAAGCGACATTCGCACTCCTTCAAAAACCAGTAAAAGTTCTCTGGGTTGATGCCATTAAAGCGACGCAGATGACGCTTTGCCTGATTCCAAAAGTACTCGATGCCGTTAATGTGGTTCTGTTGATCGGCGAATAACTTCGAGTGATTGATGCGCCGATGATGAAAATCAGAAAAGTCCAACGCATTGTAAGATCTGAACGTGTCGGTATTGACGATGCTGTCGGGCGTCACTTTTTCTTCGATGATCGGCAACAACGTTTCAGTCTTGGCGTTGGGCACGATGGCCGTAAAGACCTTGTCGCCATGCTTCAAAAGGCCGAAAACGGCCACTATTCCAGCCGCACCTCTGCCGTGCCAGCCTTTACACGAGCCGCCAAAGTAGCTTTCATCGGCTTCGACCTCGCCGGACAGCTCATAATTTGGCTGCTTACTTGCTATCAATTGCCGCAGACGCATATAGAAGCGCCTGGTGGTCTTTACATTCACGTCCGTGAATTCTGCGGCGGCCCGCGCCGTCGATCCGACGACGAATAATTCGATCAACTTTCCCTGCAACCTGGGGCTTAGCCGGCTGCGACGCTCGTACATCCGTCCATCCTAAGCGGTTGGCTTAGATGGTACAGCCCCGAGAAAATTCTTGCTCCGAGAACAAACCCGTGTAGTTGATGCGTATTGTCTGGACGTGGCGGGAATTCACGGATCGCGCTAGCGCGTCGATCGCCAACGTGAAACTGGGGGCCGGAGGGTAAGAATCTATGTGAACTTTCAACCTACCTCATAACCACTTGCAGTACGGTGTTGTGCACACACAGAGCGCCGGGCAAGTGTAATCCCATGACGGCAAAAATCAGAATACATAGGGCGTTCAAACGTCGCGAGCGAAGAAGGGCTCACGGTGTTGGCGGGAACGGTGCGCGCTGATCGCAAGCTATCGCCCCACGCCATGGTCGGCGATGGTTGGCGGCGGCAGTGCCAAAGAGAAGGAGTAGGGCGGTATGCGGTTCGGGAATGAAACGAACATCAAGATAGCCGCCGCCCGTCCCAGTAAAGGGCGCCGACGACGAACGTGATGTGATACGAAAGAGATATCCCATTAACCAAGTATTGCCGGCAGGAAGAATGAATTCGCCAGAAATCTCAAAAGTGCGCGGGCCGATTCCAAAGATCGTGTTATGCGATCGGTCTTCACTAGCCAGAATTACGGTGTTGTCATCCGATTCAAAAACGGCGAAATCAAGAACAGCCGTCATGGAATCGGCGGGAAGATCAAAGTCAAAGCGACCGTCATATTGTACCAGAATATCTTCTGCTGGCGTGATGTCATTAAAGCTACTAGCCGAGACAGAGGTAGTCTGAGTAAACGTAGCTTGCGATGCCATGATGAAGTCAATCAGAAAACGCGTATTCGAAAGATCGTAATTGGCGGTGATGCTGCTTGGGGCGATCGCTGCTGAATGAGTGGCGTTGTAGGGGAGCGTTAGATTGGCATTACCGTCCCCGTCAATATCTGGAAAACCTCTTGTTACTCCCACGGTAATGGAGGCATTCGATAATTCGAAATTGGCCGCCTCGATGCGTGTGGCAATCGCACTAGAAAGGAGAATGCAACATGTCAGGGTAAATCGCAAGGGCAGCATGGCGGAAATTCCTCATTCAAATTCACCGGATCGGTAGTTAATCATCTTAGCAGAATGCAACCAAGGAAGTGAACATCATGAAGGCAAAAGCTTACTTTTGGATAGCGATATTTTTGGCCACCTCATGCCAATTTGCATGGGGCGATATTATTTACGTGAAGCAGGGGGCGTCTGGGACGGGGACGAGTTGGGAAACCAACGAAGCTCTCGGAAATCTATCCACTGCCCTTAATAACGCGGTGCCAAACCAAGATCAGGTTTGGGTCGCCCAAGGTACGTATTCACCACCAGCGGGCGGGAGTTTTGTGATACCCAACAACGTGGCTGTAATCGGCGGCTTTTTGGGTACGCCGGGAACGGAGGGACAATCAAATGCGCGCGTGAGCGACGCATTGATGAATAACACGATTCTCACCGGCATTGGGGTAACGCCTCAAAGCAGGACGATTGTCACCTTACTAAATTCAGATTCTTTGACTGAGTTTTCATCCTTTCAGATCACCGGTGCAACAGAATCTGCCCTTCTGGCTACGGACAGCCAAGCAGTAATTAGCGATGTGCTGTTTCTGAATAACAACGCTACTTTTGGTAGTCTCGATGGCGCTGCCGTTACCATCTCGGGGCCGTTGAGCACTACTGACCTTCCCCCACGTTTAATACCGGTTTCTATGTTAGTCCAGCACCGCTTGCGCTTGTCCCCATATCGGGTCCAGTTGCTGAGTTAGAAATCAGCCTTTATCCGGTCAAACCAACCTGGCATTTCGATGCAGCGAATTCCCTCGGGGCCAGGTATCCCAAGGCGCTGTGTGGACGGTCGAGATTGTAATGCCGACGCCAAGCTTCGACCTTCTGCCTGGCATCGTCCAACGATAGGAACCAATTCTCATTCAAACATTCGGCACGTAGCCGACCGTTGAATGCTTCGATCAGGCCATTATCGGTGGGTTTTCCGCGCCGGCTAAATTCGAGCTTTACGCCGTGCAGGTATGCCCAATGGTCCAAACGCTTGCTCGTAAACTCGGTCCCGTTGTCAACGCGGATGTGCTGCGGTAACGAACGCACACGACCGATACGATCCAAGACCTCTGCGACGTGGCCGCCAGTCAGCCGCTGGCCGACTTCGATCGCCAAACTCTCACGCGTAAAGTCATCGACTATCGTCAATAAGCGGAATCGGCGCCCATCGAAGAGTTCGTCGGCCATGAAATCCATCGACCAACTCTCATCGGGACGACTCGATGCCGGCGGCGGCATACGCTGGGCGACGCTTCGATGACGCCTCGGCTTTTTCGACCGTATGGACAGGCCTTCCTGCTTATACAGCCGATACACCCGCTTGCGATTCACAAGCCAACCTTCGCGCCGCAGCTTGATCCAGATCCGTTGGTATCCCCAACTGATGTGGACGTTCGCCAACTCGCGAATTCGTATTCGAAGCGACACCTGTTCATTAGCCACGCTGCGGTAGCGGATCGTCGAGCGCGCAAAACGCATCGTTCGGCACACGCGCCGTTCACCCACCTTAAATGCTATCTGCGTCTTCGCTACCAGCGACCTTCGTTGAACAGGCGTCAAAGCCTTTTTCCCAGCGCATCTTGCAGCATGGCTTTATCGAGGCTCAGATCGGCGACCAGTTGCTTGAGCCGACGAACTTCATCCTCGAGTTGCTTCAATCGACGGACCTCGGCCACCCCCAGACCGGCAAACTTCTTTTTCCATCTGTAGAACGTTTGCTCGCTGATCTGCATCTTGCGGCAGACATCCGCGACCGCCGTCCCACTCTCCGCTTGCCGCAAGGCATACGCGATCTGCTCTTCTGTGAATCGTTTTCGTTTCATCCTGATCAGCCTCCGAACAGAGACCGAATTCTAACCGATTCTCTAACACTCAGTTTGGAACAGGATTCGGGTACACGCGCA
>JAUIHO010000275.1 GCA_030432035.1 Phycisphaerae bacterium | reverse complement strand
CCCGTAGCTGTCGAATTCGGTAATCGTGTTGTTTTCGATATATACGCGCGGCCCGTAATAGAAGTAGTCGCTGAAGTACATGCCGTCGCCGGTCCCGTCTCCTTCAAAGGTGTTCCCGGAGAAGTGTGCTTCACCGCCGGCTTCGATATAGTCATCGAAATAGAGGCCGTAGTTGTCGTAACCACTGACGTTGTTGTTCAGCATTTCGAACAGCGACGCTTCGAAGTAGTAGAAGTAAACGCCGTAATCCGAGCTGTTGCCCGTGATTTCATTGTTGTTGACTTCACCCATCGAGTAGTAGATGTACTCCCAGTAGATCGGGGCGTAGTCGACGTTGGAGATCGTGTTGCCATTGACTTGGGCCGTGCAGCCTTCGTCGAGTTCGTAGATGTAGACGCCGTAGTCGGCCGAGCCGTCGCCGGTGATCGTGTTACCGTTGACCGTCAAGTCGCTACCGTACTTCACGTACTCGTGATAGATACCGTAATCGCCAAAATCAGTGATCGTGTTATTATCGATGTGTACCGTCGCACCATTCTCAGCGTAGTAAACGTAGATGCCGTAGCTGCACACGCTGATGTCGTTGTTAACGATCGACACGTTTGAGTAGTCGTAAATGTAGTCGCTACTGTAGAGGCCGTACCCGACACCGGCAGCGGCACCGGTCATTTCGTTGTTGGCGATAGTGGCATTGGTGGTGTACCAGTCGTCGTCAACGTAGACCCCGTAGTCGTCGAACTCTTCAATCAGGTTGTTCTGAATGCTCAGGTCGACCGTGTAGAACGATGCGTTTCCAGCTGAGCCAACAGCACTGGCGTTGAAGTGGATCGCGTCATGGAAACAGTAAGAACCGCCGGTCTTCTGGAAGATGTTGTTGTCAATGTTCACTTCCAGCTCTGCAAGGGCGGCATTTGAGTAAATGCCTGCATCGCCCTGATTGGCCATGAACCGGTTGTAGGCAATCGTCAACGGATTCGCATTATTGACACCGGGAAAACCGACGTTGGCGCTATCGATTTCAAGACAGGCCTGCGCCGTATTCGCCGTTTCGTGAACGACTTCGAAACCTTGGGCCTGCGCACCAAACGTAACGCCGGGGGCACTGATCGTGACGACGGCGCTGGCCGCCGGGTTATCAGTGATCTGACAGTTGCTGCGGCCGTTGACCGACAGCACGGTAAGATTGGGTACATTGATGTCGATGGTTTCGTTATAAGAACCGTTCGAAACCAAAATCGTGTCGCCATCAACGGCCGCGTTAATAGCGCCCTGAATCGTGGCGAAATCGCCGGGCACCGTAATGGTGGCGGCGCTGGCGATGGTGGTCATCGCCAGTGTTGCGACGAGGGCCGCAACGTAGTTGAAATAGCCAGGTTTTGTCCGTTCGTTCATCATGCTCTCAACTCCTATTCGGTAAGAGGCGGTGTTTCGGTGTGGGGCGGATCGCTTTACGAAACGATCCGTCCGTCAGCTTGCTTTATGAGCGCAAGCACACAGACGACGTATGAGCTGGTCCCGCGGACCATGAAATTCTGAGAATTATTTTCGCCCGCAGATTCCACGGGATTTGGGACATGTGAGTGTCTGTCACCACCAAGGCTCCACTGCAGATCGCCAATAGTCGATCGCAAATTCCTACATCGCCGCTGCGAATGTAGCGTGTTATTCCCATTGCGGTGACATGCTCGCCAACGGTTCGATTTCTTGTTCTGTTGTATGACGTGCGAAGCCAAACAACCAAGAAACCCACCTCGAACACAGCTTTGATTATGACACCGAAAACCGAAATCGGCAAGTTTTCCTAAGGTTTTTTCCTGTTTCGGCGTGCACCAAGAAATTCGATCGCACGTTGACGACCCGTCGAAACCGCCTAATTGATGCCGCAGGGCCGGTCCGCTGCGTTCTTATGGGTACCAAGTCGGGTTATTACGCCCGTCGCGTCCCGCAAGTTAATGTGCGACAAACCACTGAAGCTTACACGTTAATAATGAGGTTTTTATCCCCTGGGTTTGCCGAAGCTTAGGCACTTAAATGAGAATGATGAGGCGATTAAGTTTTCTTAATCAGAGGGCCAGGGGCACCAATTGGATTGTGCAATGGTAGGACTGGTGATTAGGTGCTGCGATATATGCAAAGCGGGCCTGCAGAAAGAGCGCATTTTTTGAAGATGACGAGTGGTATTGAAACGTAGGCGTCCTCATCGCAACCATCGGTAGCCTAGGCCCAGCTACGCATCAAACCTTACCAACCACACTCGAAACATCCTTGGTTAATTCGTCAATCTCAATCGCCGCGATTGGCGAAGTTGTCTCAGTTTTCTCGACGTATTCCCAGAATTGTTCAAAGTCTCGATCGCGCAGGTCGCACAAAACAGACGCATAGGCGTAGCCGCCCAACACAATCGCCAACGCTTTCTTGTTACCGTTCTTCTTGACGACTTTGCCGAGCGTTTTCTTCACGCGCGTTAGCACCTGAGCGACCGATTCACCTTCCGGCGGCTCGACCGACAGCGGGTCGTTACGCCACTGCTTAAAGACCTTCCCAAAGCGTTCCTTAAACGCATCGACCGTCAGGCCTTCCCAGTGCCCGAGATCCATCTCGCGCAGCCCGTCCGACGGTTTCACCTTCACTTTCAACTCGTTGCCGATGATCGCCGCCGTCTGACGTGATGGTTCGTCACCACCACAATGCACAATGTGCGGCGCGAACGACACCATCGCCGCCGCGTCTTCGGCTGCTTGTTGGTGGCCGACTTCGTTTAAGCGTAAATCGGTATCGCCGACCAGCCGGCCCTGCGCCTGCCAGTCGGTTTGTCCTGCGCGAATTAAAATCAGCTTGCTCATAGACGGTCCGCCAATCGCAAATGCAAGAAACTCGGCTCGCTAGGCATCATCCAAAATCGCAATCGTCTCAAACGGCTTGCCTTCGAGAAACTCGAGACTCGCGCCACCGCCGGTCGAGATATGCGTCATCTTGGATGACAAGCCCGCCTTCTCAACCGCCGCCGCTGAGTCGCCACCACCGATGATGGTCGTGGCTCCGTTTTCCGTTGCCTTGGCAAGTGCTTCGGCCACAGCGAGTGTGCCGCGATCGAACGGTTGCGTTTCAAACACACCCATCGGGCCATTCCATACGACGGTCTTCGCGTCGGCCAACGTTTCGGCATAGTCGGCGATGGCGGCCGGGCCGATGTCGAGGCCCATCCAGCCCTCGTCGATATCGCCCTTGCATGTCTTGGTTTCAATGCCCGCTTCCAACTTCTGAGCGCAAACGCTATCGCCGGGTAACTGAATCTTGCCGCCAGCCTGCTCCATCAGATCGCGTGCCAAATCGAGTTTGTCATCCTCACACAAGCTCGCGCCGACGTTCACGCCCTGGGCCTTATGAAACGTGTATGCCATTGCGCCGCCGATGAGAATGCCATCAACCTTCGGCAGCAGGTTTTGAATCACGCCGATTTTGTCGCTGACTTTGGCACCACCGAGGATTGCGTAGAACGGACGCTGCGGTTCAGCCAACGCGTCGCCCAGGAATTTCAATTCGCGCTCGACCAAATGGCCGACGACGCGCTTACCGACCGGCATACGCTTGGGCACGTCGTACATACTGACGTGCTCGCGGTGGCATGTTCCAAAAGCGTTGTTGCAATAGATGTCGGCATAGGAAGCCAGCGTGGTCGCGAAGGCGTCAATCGTCGCGCGCTCGTCAGCGTTCGGTTCTTCGCCGCGTTTGGCGGCTTTATCGATCAGGTTCTCCGCCGCATGAAAACGCAGGTTTTCGAGCAGCAGCACTTCACCATCTTTGAGCGCGGCAACCTTCTTTGCCGCCTCGTCACCCACGCAATCGTCGGCAAAGGCCACGGGCTTCTCGATCAGATGGCTCAACCGTTCGGCAACGGGGCGCAATGAGAACGCCGGGTCGGGCGCGCCCTTAGGCCGACCGAGGTGGCTCATGAGCACGAGGCGACCGCCGCGATCGGTCACGGCCCGGATGGATTCCAAAGCCATCACGATCCGTCGGTCGTCGCCGATCTTGCCGTTGCTATCGATCGGAACGTTAAAGTCGACGCGCATCAATACGCGCGCGCCCGCGACATCAATATCGCTAATCGTCTTTTTCAAGGGGGCTCCCTCGTGTGGTGGGTTGTTCCTCGTTCTTCTCCGCCAGCAGTTTGGCGACATCGTCTATAAAGCCGTCCGGCCCCGGGTCGTCACTACGCAAATTATCGCCCAGCCCGGCAGGCGAATGGTCGCCGAAATCGCGATCGGGTCCGGCCGAAATAAACACCGGCCGCCCGTCGTTGGTGATCACCTTTGGGTCGTTGGAGTCCGGACCCAGAAATCGCAACGGCGTCCCCCACGGGTCCACCAGCGTGGCGTCGTTCGGCCCCTTCTTCAGCAGGGCGGGGAATGCGTCAATCAACGAACGAGACTTCGGATGATCCAATAGATGAACGACTGCCGAAATGCGAGAGTCGTCGCCGTAGCCGACCGGGTATTGGCCGGTATCGCGCCGGTAGCGCACCAGTGCCACGTCCAGATCGCGCAGCATCCGCACGGCCAGATCGCGGCGTGCGTCCGAGCGTAACCCCGACATCCTGCCGGAGACCAAAAACAGCGTGACGCCCGTGACGCCGATGGTGAGCAGCGTTTCCACGAGGGTCATCGCAGGTCGTCGAGAACGGCGATTTCTCATGCTCAAAATGCTAAGAGCCACGGGTTACCGGTCAACCCCATAACCTCGCCCGGGCGTCACCGATAAGCGGCAACTTCGTGTGTCAGCGAAACTTGCAATCAAATAGCGAGCCTTCAATAATTCATGGAGAGGGGCAGGTGTGTGACCCACCGCTATTTCGGACCTGCGTCCGGGGTAATTCCATGGCAATCATCGTTTCCTGTAGTTGCGGCAAGCGCTTCAAAGCCAAAGACGAATTGGCGGGGAAGAAGGTGCGCTGTCCCGGCTGCAAGAACCCGGTGACCGTGGAGGGAAAGGCCACCAAAAGCAAATCGTCGGGCGGTGCCAGCAAGGCCGATATCGAAGCGGCCATGGCGAAATATGAGGCCGCTCAGGCCGTCAAAGCCAAAAGCGCCGAAGATGAGGCCCGGTTTAAGGAAGAGGCCAATAAGCTTATCGAGAGCTACGACGCCCTCGCCGGCAAAACCGAGAAGAACAGCACCAAAAAGAAGAAGGGCCAACTTGCCGAAAGCGAAAAGCCCAAAAAGCCGACCGTCGTCACCCACGCGGCCGACGCCGGTGGGACGGTGGCCCAGAATCCGTGGGTGCGGTACCTCGTTATCGCGGGGTTGCTGATTGGTGCTGCAGCGGCGGCACAATATGGCGTCGGGTTGTTGGTCGGTTACGCAAACAGCGAAGTGACGCCGAACGAAAAGCCAGAGGTTGCACTCAAGCGATTGGAAAAAGAAGCGAGAGAGGCGATTTTTTCGAATCAGTTCGACGTGGCAGAGGCGAAGTTGCGCGAGATGCTTGAAATCGACCCCGCCCGAAAAGAGCATCGAAATTACAAGGCGATCTCCAGCGATTTGGAGCGACGGCGCGATCGCGAGTCGTAATCACGAATCCCATTTTTCCATTTCATTTTCATTATTATTGATTTCGAGCATGATAACTGTGCGCGGGTGTGGGGTGGCCCAAGTTGGTACTCCAACTTGGGGTCGCGATTTATCTCGCGCGTTAATGTGAATACGTAGGGTGGTCGGGTGGCCCAAGTTGGTACTCCAACTTAGGGGCGCGATTAATCTCGCGTGTTAAT
>JAUIHO010000026.1 GCA_030432035.1 Phycisphaerae bacterium | reverse complement strand
CCGGCGAGGCCATCCGGGTGCTGCTGGAACTGGACCCGGCGCAGGGCGTGAAGGCGATCCAGGACATGGTGGCCAACGCCGGGGACGACCGCCGGGCCGGGATGATGGCCGCGCGCATGGTCTCCGAGCTGGGGGACCTGGAAGGCTTCGACGCCACCGCCGACCTCGTCAAGCTGTACCAGACCGGCAGTGACGACGGCCATGTGGTTCTTAATGGTAATGCCCTCGGCCTCACACTTGGCGATGATCGCCTTACTGGTGACGTCGAGTTCCTTCGCGAGGTTATGAATGCGTTTTTTCTTTTCAGCCAAAGTCTCTACTACGCCGGAACTTTCACTCCGGCGTCCTTACTGGTTCGCGCGATTCACAAATGCTCTACGTACGCTCGTTGCTAGCGCTGGGCTTGCCTTGCCGTCGCCGCGCGGGGGAGACGACCATGCACAATCGGTTATTCCTTCGTTTCCTCGTCGGCTGCGCCGGAAGACGCTTCATCCGTCGTTACGCTGCTTGTCACGGGCTCACTTTCGGGTGAGTCGTCAGACGCAGCACTTTCGGGATTCGCTTCTTCGGTTACAGCCGAAGGTTGATCGTCAGTAGGGGAGGCAGCTTCTGCCGCAGGCTCAGTTGCCGTTGCGTCCGCATCCGGCGTCGCCGGTGCTTCGGCAGTGGCGTCGTCGCCCGACGCCGTATCCGCCATGGCCGCATCGACAGCAGCCGCACCTTCGGTTGCCGCCGTGTCCGACGCTTCAACGCCTTCGACACCGCTGGCCGCCAGTTCGTCTTGTTTCTTGGTCTTCTCGGCCGCGGCCTTTTCGGCTTCCTGTTCGGCCTGAACCAGCTTCGCCTCAGTCGTACAGACTTCGACGATCTTCTTGGCCATGCCTTCTTCAATGCCGAGTTCACGCACCAACGGTTCAACGCCGACTTCATCGACATCGAGTACGCTGATAAGACCCATGAGCGAAATGCGCTCGGCCACCACGTCTTCGATGCCTTCGACCTTCTGCAGCGTCTTGGCCAACCGGTCGAGGCCCTTGTTGTATTCCGTCGGCGTGAGGATATCGATATCCCAGCCAGTGAGCCGTGCCGCCAGTCGCACGTTTTGACCGCGTTTACCGATGGCCAGCGATAGCTGATCTTCCGGCACCACGACCGTCGCGCGACCGAGTTCGAAACACAATGCCGCGTCCTGAATTTCGGCGGGCTTTAGTGCGTTGGCGATCAGGATTTGAGACGACTCATTCCATCGCACAATGTCGATCTTTTCGCCGCCGAGTTCTTCAACGATGTTCTTGATACGGCTACCGCGCACGCCGACGCACGCGCCGACGGCATCGACCTTGGTATCGATCGATGAAACGGCCAGCTTCGTTCGATAGCCCGCTTCGCGAGCCAGCGCCTTGATTTCGATTATGCGCTCGGCCACTTCCGGCACTTCGAGTTCGAACAAGCGTCGAATGAAATCCGGATGGCTGCGGCTGAGAATGATCTTCACTTGGTGCGGCGCTTCGCGAACTTCGAGAATCAGCGTGCGAATGCGCTCGCCAGCCTGATGGGCCTCTCCCGGAATTTGCTCGCTGCGCGGCAAAAACGCGTCGGTGCGGCCCAGATTCACCACCATGCCGCCGCCTTCGTAGCGCGAAATCGTGCCGGTGGTGATGGTGCCTTTCTTTTCGATGAATTCGTCGTAGATGCTGCCGCGTTCGGCTTCGCGAATGCGCTGAATCATGAACTGCTTGGCCGATTGAGCCGCGATGCGACCCAACTCCGCCATGCTGATGCGAATGTCATCCGCCTTGGCCGAAATGCTGCCCGACAGGCGATCGATGTCGACGCTCACCTCTTCGGCGTCGAGATATTTCTTGCGGATCGCGGTTTCCATCGCCGCTTCGAGGTCTTGATAAAGCAAATCCTTATCAATGTTCTTGTCGCGGGCGAGGCCGTCGATTATTCGCAGCAGATCCTGGTTCATGTTCGATCGATTCCGTTTCTAAATTGTCGTGTCTCGGTGCGACGCCGATCCTTTTTTGGGCAACAAAAAAGCGGACCCCAAAAATAAGCCCACTTTTGCGCCGGTGCTAAATCGGGGCGGGCACCGCTTCCGCCTGCGCTGATCGCAAATTGGCAGCTTTTGGCCTAACGCATTGGCGTCCCCGTTGCCACGGTGGCCGCCCGAGTGGTCACGAACCGATCAAATAGACGGCAATTAGCAGGCATGTGCCGTCGCCTCGACCAGATTGTTTCGCGTGCCAAGCATCAAAAGAACCACCAAAGGATTGCGATAAAAAACGAATCCACGGGCGAAGGCTGTACTGACACCGGCGGCACTAGGTGCCAAGGTGCAGACGGCATAATTCGCCCTCCGAACCTACTAGGGTCGACGAGACAGGCCGAATCGTCAAGGTCGACCGGTAAAATTGGCAAAAATAGGGGCTCTGCGGCGAGTGCTTAGGGCCGCATGAACAGATCGCCATCCGTCCGCCGAATCAGCCCCTTTAGCTGTAGCGTCGTGATCGCGACGGCGATCTGACCGGGCGGAATGCCACAGGCCTCGCAGATGCTTTCAACTGGCAACGGATCGCCCCCGATCGCCCCGAGAACCGCGGTTTCGTCGGGCGAGAGGTTGGCGGGCATGGGGACCGCCGCAGGGCGCTCGGACGGCGTTTTGGCCTCGAAATCGGATTTCAGGATGTCGCCCGTTGGCCCGAGTTCGTCGAGGATGTCTTCAAACTTGGTGACCAACTGTGCTGCGCCGGCGCGAATCAGGTTGTGACATCCTGCAGATTGCGGCGCATCTACCCGACCGGGTAGGGCGAAGACCTCGCGGTTGTATTCGTTGGCCAGCCGCGCCGTGATCAGCGCTCCGCTGCGTTGCGCCGCCTCCACCACCAGCACACCCAGCGACATGCCCGCGATGATGCGATTGCGAGAGGGGAAATTACCCGGCTCCGGCGCAACGCCCATCGGCAACTCGCTCATGACGCAACCGCTCTTGGCGATGTCGGCAGCCAGATCGACCGCATCGGGCGGATAGAGATGACACAGCCCACAACCGATCACTGCGATCGTGCGCCCGCCCGCCGCCAACGCGCCACGGTGGGCCGCCGTATCCACGCCGCGCGCCAAACCCGAATGCACCGTCATGCCAACTGTGGCGGCGCGAGCCGCGAACCGTTCGGCTTGTTCGATGCCGTAATGCGTCGCGTGGCGGGCACCAACGACGCCGAAGCCGACGTTGTCCTCTCGCTGCACGGTTCCACGAATGTAAAGACATGCGGGCGGGTCGGGAATGCGAAGCAGCAATTCGGGGTAGCTAGGATCTTCGCGACAGATGATTCGCACGCCGTGCTTTTCGGCGAGTTGAATTTCTTTATCGACATCGGCCTCGGACCTGCCGGCGACAATGTCCTGTGAGATCTTGGGGCCGATGCCATCCACCGCCTGCAGGCGCGCTGCCGACGCTGTGAGTACGGGGTCGATGCCGCCAAACGCCTCAACCAACCGTGCCGCGCGAATCGGCCCAACGCCACGACAAAGGTGAAGCCGCAGGTATCGGCGCGCGATCTCGGAAATGTTCGATTCCAACTGCGGCATCGTGCCAGCCCATTACACGTGACCCATTCACCGGGTTACTTCCCGGCAACGTAGATAACGGAATGATAAACCGAAACTCGTACCGGTTGGTCACAAGCAGAGCAGGCAGTGACACGGGTTGTCACCGTTGGACGAAAATTGGAATCAGGGCTGTGATTTTGGCTGGCGATTAGGCCGTTAGCGAGCGTTGTGGCACCTGAAGCTCGGTCACATCGCGGCGTCCGCAGAAACCGGCGTCGGGATCGTGCCAGTGGGTGATGTCGGCCTCGCCCAGTCGCCAGCAGAACTCGATGCGACGTCCGTCGTGATAGGCGGGGAAATCGACGATGCCCCGTCGCCAATCGCGCAACTCACAGCCGACGGCGGCGAGTTCGTCGATCAGATCGCGCAGCCGGTCGAGTGCGGCGGCGTATCGTTCGCGCAGAGCGTTGTCATTGGACGCCGCGCCCAATTGATGGCAGCGATCTTCCAATTCGCAGACGTATCGATGCTGGTCGACGATATCGGTGGTGATGCGGCGCACCAACGGTAGGGCGCAGCGCGCTCGTTCGAGCGTGAAGAAGCGGGCCGCGCGACGCGTTGCGAAGCTCGGATGCAGCGGACTGACGGTCTGTTCGGTTCTCATACAAGCCTTCTAAATAGACAAACGTCACGATTCCCCCAACTCACATTGAACTTGAAATTAGCAGTCGCAAAATGCAGTGTCAACGAAAGAACCGAGTCCGAATTCGGTTGTCCGATATCCGTGCGCGCCGTTAGCGGACGGTCCGTAAATAGCGCGTTTTTGATATGGCAACGTAGGACGCTGTTGTGATTTGCGAGTAGCGGAGTCCGAGTCGAAAGAAGCGGTTTATGAGACGCCGACCGCAAGCATGCTGCGCGATCGGGTGTAGAGTTTTATTTATACAATTATCTAAATCCGGCGAACATCATCGAAATCGTCGTTAGCAACGTGAAACCGCAAACAAACAGCGTTGCCATGCACAGTGCCGTAATTGCCGGCCAGCGCGGTTTCTCTTTCCGCGTCAGCGACATGATTCCCGCGAAGACCGCCGTGCTGCCGCCGCCGAACGCGCCGAAAAACAGCAGCGGATACGTGATGCCGCGATCGATTTGCGTGATTTCAACGCCGTCGGCCGCGCTCATCTCCTGAAAATCGCTGAATTGCAAGAACATCGCGACGAAGAAACATAGCTGCGCAATTACGATCGACGCCAAAGCCACCTTTCCGAAGTGAGGTTGCACCGACGTCGTGACGGTTTCTCGCGTCGTTGCAGTGGTTGCGGAATGGTTAAAGGCAACAGCCTGATTCGCTGCAACAGATGGTCCGACTTCTGGCACGGGAACCACGCGGCGGCAATAGGGGCAATCGGCGAATTGGCCGGCGGCTTCGTCGTCGACCTCAATGTGCCGGTCACAGTGTTCGCAAACAAATGAGATGGCCATGGAAGGATCGCGTGTAATTCGGGCGTTGTAAGGATTTCTAAACCGCGTTCGGTTTTAACGTTTAGCCCGGATTATAGACGAGTGCCGTCAATTGACGAATGCCGCGATCCTTCGCTACGACACGGCCGCTTAAGGGCCTGCGATAAACGCGTTGGTGAAGCCCTGCACGTCGCGACCGTCAAATTTGAAGTCGCCATTGAAGTCGCCGCGCAGATAAGGATCGAGCATTGGGAAGGCCGCGTTGTACGCTGCGTATTCTCCGAAAACGAGGCTGACGAACAACGACGTATCGACGCTATCGACATCGCCATCACCATCGAGATCGCCGGCAGGCAAACCCGCATCGTCAACCACTTTGAACTTCGCCAGCGGATCGCCCAATACGACATGATGCCAACTCAGCACGGGTATCGCTTGATAGGCGGCTTCCGCCCATTGGCGACCGTTCAATAGCATGTTGCCCATGAGATACTGATTGTCTGCGATGGTAAACGAGAAGGGTTCCCACACGTGACCGACGGCAAACGTGCCGCCGGCGCCGATGAAGTCGGCAACCTGCTCCTGGCTGAAGAAGGTCACGTTGCCGTTTAGCGCGCGTGCATTAAACGATTCGATGGTGTTAAAGATGGCGCCGCGCGGAAATGTAAATGTTTCGATGTAGGTGCCGTCGCCGGGCGGGTTTTCACCGTTGCCGGCGATGCTGTGGTTCTCACCGTACGATGCGTAGCCGAGAATCGACGCCGTGATCTCATTGCCGAGAATGAAATCGAACGTGTTGTCGTAGATCACATCCCAACCGGCATTGGATAGCGCTGTGTTTGTCAGTTCGTAGTCATCACCCGAGTTGAACGGATCGCCCGACGTCAGCAACGGATCGTCATCCAGTTCGTCACCGGCCGCTACCGTGTCCCATTCGTCCAACAAAATCGAGTGAATCGCCTTATTGGCGACCAGATTCTGCGCGCGTTCGATCGATGCGATCGCGTCGTCTGTATTGTTGCCGTCGATTCGGCAGACCAAGTACATCTTTCCCGGCGTTAATCCACTAAAGCCGGGCAGATTGACGTATGCGACATCCTCAAGGGTGTTGAACGGGATAGGATTTTGAATAAACGTTCGTTGGATCGTCTTTATCGGTTGGGATAATCGATGATACGGGTTGTCGATAAAGTTATCCGCCAGACTGTCGAGCGTGCCACCTGCTTCGCCCGACTCGAGGTTCTGCCATAACAAAACCAAGTCGGCATCAACGGAAGCACACGTCGCATCGCCACCCAAAAACTCGCCGCCGACGAGGTTCACGTTGTCGCAAACGAAAGGGCTATCGATATCGCGCAACCGATGAGGAAACGGTCGCAAGATTAAAATGCTAATGATATCCGCCGGCGCAGGCGTGCCCGTGTCGTTCAGATAAGCGCGAATCGGATTGCGAATTTGATTCACAAACGTGTCGTACGTAACCGACTCGACACCAGCGAGCGCCGCACTATTAACGTCGAAGATATTCTCCGGCGGCAAGGTCGGATGCGCTTGGATATAAGCGTGCAACACTTCCGACGAACCCGTCGCCAAGCTGTTGTACACAACCAATACGTTTTCCGGCTGTATGTCTTGTGCAACCACCGGCGACTGATACGCGAAGCCGCTCAACGCCAAGACCGAAAGCGCGAAGATTTGTTTAATGGATTGATATTTCATGTGCCGTCTTCTTCCCAGGAGAAAACGATGCGGTAACAGAAGATCGTTACCGCGATCCGTTGTACAGGCCTTGCGCCCGTTTTTTACCCCACACCAGTAGCCGTCTCGCACCGCGGAGATGAGTTCGCTTGCGATCGACGCGTGTCGATTCTATTCAAGTAGGGGCCGAAAAACCAAGGCTTGCCTATCGATTCAACGCAAATGCGCTCTGCGCCGGTGTTTGCGATGGCGTCGTCGCATCGTGGCGATTCCCGCGTAAATGCCGCAGCAAGCGAAACTAATACACGGGCCGCACATCGGAATGCCAAGGAAACTCTGCATCAAATACCGCACGAAACACGGGTCCAAATCTTCCAATCGGAACTCGAGGGGTACGGGCGAGTCGTCCGTCGGTTCCGTCGGGGCGTTGCCTTCGAGGCAATCGCTCGTGCCGTTTTCGTCCGCGTCCGTGTCCGCAACGCCGCAGCCGCAATCGCCCGCGTCGAGCTTGTTGGGATCGTCGGGGCAACCGTCGCCGCAATCGGGGATGCCATCGGCATCGCTGTCGGTCTCGGGATTGCCGCAGCCGCACAGTTGCGGGTCGGTCTTGTTCGCATCCTCGGGGCAGGCGTCACACGCGTCGGGTGTGCCATCGCCATCGGCATCCAGCGTGTCGTCGCCGTCGGCGCACACGTCGGATTCATCCGGAACGCCGTCACCATCGGCGTCGGGTTTGTCCTGATTGGTCGCGCCGTCGCTTTGAACCGTAACGCTTAACGCCAATTCGTTGTTGGTGTCGTCGTTGTCGATTGGTGGCTTCGCCAAGCTGCTGCGGATTTGTAATGCAGAAGCGAAGGTGCTGTCGGCGGCGATGCGAAACGCGAGTTGGTGTGTCGCGCCTGCCGGAAGCGCCGGAATCGTACAGTCGAGTGACAGTTCCGATTTGATATCGCAATCTGTTGATGAAAGCATGCGTAGCCCCGGCTCCACTTCGATCACGACGGACGTCGGCGTCGATTCACCGGGGCCGCTGTTGTAAACGACGGCGGTGTAATCGGTCGGCGTGTTCGCCGGTATCGACGCAGGGCCGGTGATGCCGCGTACCTGCAGATCAAAATTCGCGGGCGTTCGAATGATGCCCGTTGCCGAGTTGTTGTCAGATTCGATGTCGTCTTCGTCAGGCGTGAATAACGCCGTAAACGGATGCACACCCTCTTCCAAAACGCGCAACGAGCGTTGCAGTGTTTGCGAACCGCCTGCGGCTAGGCCGTTGAGATCGCATTCGATACTCGATGGTGTTGAAACGCACGAGCCCAGTCCCGGGCGACGGTTAGGCGTTTCCAAACCGTCGCTCAGATCGATTCGCAAGACGCCACCCGTACTTGGGAGACTGCCGTTGTTGGTGACAGTCACACGAATCGCACCCAACTCGCCCACTTCAACCACCTGATCGACGGGATCGATCGTTACTGCCAAGTCGAATCCGGGTTCTGCGTCGGCTTCACCCACGGCGCCGGTAATCGCTAATGCAAAGCCTTGCGGTCCATCGTTCACGGCTGTGCCTTCAAGGATAACTTGCCATGTGCCGACTTCGGGAGCCAAACGCGTAACCTGCTCCGTGTTGTTAAATACGTCGGCGTTGCCATCGGCTTGCGTTTCGAAACCGGCGTAATCATTACCGCGATAGGTTGTACCGCTGGGTGAGATGACGATGAGATCGAGATTGTTAACGGGGGCGAAGTCGGTACCGACCAACGCCGGCGCGTCGTGGTAGCACATCGTGACTTTGAGGGGCTCGGCGTCGCTTGTGACGGCAAATTCGTATTCGGCAGTGTTGCTGGTTTCCAATCCGTCAGCGTGTCGCACGTCGCGTACGATCAATCCGCGCGCATCGCCGTCGAAATACAGCGCGTCGTCGAGCAGCACGCGACCGTAGCCTTCGCGCGAGCCGTAATAACCTTCGATGCCCGTCATATCGACGGCGCTGTTAACTAAGACAGCCTTCAACAGCGCGCCGGTCGGTGTAATCGCGTCGGCGGCGTCAGCTATTCCGCTCGGATAAAAGCCGTCTGTAAAGTACTGTCGCGTCAGCGTGGCCAAACCCGCAACGGCGGGGGCCGCCCATGACGTGGCGCAACTGCGCTGAATCACATCGCAATTCGTTCCAACGTTGGCCGCGCGCGATTGGCAGCCCGTGGCCCATACTTCCGGTTTTTGTCGACCGTCGTCGGTGGGGCCGCTGGCGCCGCTACCGGGGTTGCCTTGGTCGCCCGCGTCGCCAGCAGCGCCGACGGCCAAGCAGTTTTTGGCGTTTTCCGGCGACAGCAAACTCGAAAACGCGTTGCCGTTGATGATGGCGAAAATGACGAGGTTGTCTTCGTTCTCGAAGCTAAAGGCGTCGATATCCGCCGCCCAAGCGTTGTAGCTCGTGTCAAAGGTGCTACCCCACGAGTTGCTGTGCACGAAGGCACCTTCGCTTTGCGCGATGATCAAGCGTTCGGCCAGGTTGGTTTCGGTGATGATGGCCGCCTGATCTTGGAACACCAAACGACTTTCATACGCAATGCCGGTCAAATCGGAGCTGGCGGCTTCATCGAGCGGATTGCCCGTTAACACGCTGGCGGTATGGGTACCGTGGTAACCGAATAACGCGCTCTGGCCCAAACCGAAGTACGCCTGGATTTTGCGGTGCAGCGGTCCGATCGGTGCGGACGCGCGAAAGCTGCAATGAAATTCGTCCATGTCCCAATCGATCAAGCCGACCGTTTGATTTTCGCCATGCAAGCCCTGATCCCAAATGGGCGTCATGTCTGGGATGTTGCTTTGCGAAATCCAATTGGTGCTGCTGTTGCGTGGCGTCGCTTCCGGAGCGGTTTCGACGTAACGAATCGAGCCAATGGTTTTGAGCGCGTCGACTTGCGTGGTATCGACATCGACGAGCAATTGCGAGCCGTGATAACCGCGCGATCGTTCGAGTACGTCAACGTCGAGCGCCGTGAGTTGCTCTACTAAGGCTGCGTCATCTGCGCCGCGATGTGCGTGCACGATCAGCCGATGCTTGCCGTCACGCGCGAGAGCCTTGCGCTTTTCGGTGATGAAGTTCTTCGCGTCGGTTAATGACGGTGCGAGCTTCCAATCCGCCTGCCAAGCGCCAAGGCCGGTGATGAAAGACAGCCGACTTAGTGCGTTAAGGTCGGCGTTCGTAATGTTCGCAAGATAGGCGTTGTCGGGGATGTACGCGTCGAGCGTGACGCCCGCGTCGATGAGAAGACGACGCTCGCGATGTGAAAGCGGGCGCGCAAGTTTGATGACCACATGCGGCGATTCGAGGTCGGCGGCATCGCCGCGCGCAACGTCAACGGCACCAGCCTTCAATTTGAGCGTGGCTGAATCGGCTTGTGCAAATAGCGATGTCGCGGCCGCAAAAAGTGCCAAGCCCCCGAGCGCAACGCAAAATCTCGCGCCTTTGATCATGAAAATCCCCGTGCTGTCGTTGCCCGCAATTCGTGTGTGAACCCCATATCAGGGTCATGCCGCCGTTTGGCGACGTCAATCTTATGCAGGCGGTGCGGGTGATATTCAAGTTAAGGGGGGGATAACCAAACCGGGCCCGGGAGGTCCGTTTACACGGGGGCGGTGGTGTGAAGGTGCGCTGTAAAAATGAAACAAGGCGCGCCGAGATCGGTCGCGCCTTGAGAATCGAGCAAATGATGGATGATTGCAGTCTTTATATCGGAAGAGGCTAGAGCTGCCGAATTAGCCGTACCAGCGGGCGTGGTGCCGTTCGATCAGCTTGCACGCTTCGGCGTCTGTGATCACGAACTCGGCCCCCACGAAGAAGCCTTCCTGCTCGATTTCACAGTGTTTCACCCGCGCGGGTATTCGGTGGCTATGCGGGTCGGACCAGAACAGCTTCACGCTAATGAGGCTGCCGGGCTTCAACCCGGCGTCGCAGTGGAAGCCGAGACCGTCGCGCGAGATGTTGCGCAATGTCGCCGCGCGGTCTTTTGTCGCTTCGTGGGCCAAAGCGGCGACAAATATCGGGCATTCACGATCGTGGCGCTTGGTTCCTCTGCGGTTCATGGTGGAGCGCAGTTGTCGAAACGGTTTAGCTGTTTCGACATAGCGGACCACCTCTCGTTGCAGAACTTCGGCTAATGGGTGTGCGGTGACAGCGATTGAGGCCATAAACGTGGAATCCCCCCAGCGGTTATTCGTGCCCGTTCGTTCGTGTGTGTTCTATATTTACGATTTGATGCGCTCCGATGCCGGGCTGCGGTTTCGCTACCGGACGTGACTGACGGATTATCGGAGTGAACTGTGCGGCCTGCGCTGTGATTCGCCGGTCAGGTAAAACGCAACATGATCTGAGGCAATCGTTCGATCGCTACTAAGCCGCCGACGGCGTTAAACCGACAATATTTTGGGAATCGCGCGTGAGGATGGCATGACCGAAACCGTTAGCCGTTATACTCAAAGTCCGATTCACCCAGTGAATCGCCCGCCTCTCAGAAGATGGGGAAAGCTGAAGTATTCTTGTTATTGCAGTCTTATTGGACGGGATGCGCTGACCATGCGTGTGATTTGTCGCGTAATTCTCGGGTGGGTGCTGTTGGCTACCACCACGAGCGTTTTGGCACAAGGTGGCGGTATTACTGCCATTCGCGGTGCCACGGTTCTAACGTCGTCGGATGCAGGAACGATTGAGAATGGTGTCGTCATCATGCGCGGCGGCAAAATTGCCGACGTGCGCGAATCGAGCGGGCAAGCCGTGCCGCCGATGCCGGGCCTCAATCTGATCGAAGCCGAAGGCAAATACGTAACCGCCGGTCTGATCGATTCGTGGTCGACGTTGGGGCTAAACCCCGGTGGACCGATCGCACCTATTGCGACGTCGCGCGCGACGGACGCACTCAATATTTACGATAAGGATGCCTTTGCCGATGCGCTGCGCATGGGCGTGACCGGGATTTGCGTCGCGCCGCCGGCGTTTGGCGGTTTTTCCGGCACGGCTGCGTTTGTGCGGTTGAAGGACCTCAACGATCTGACAGGCAGCGTAACGGATGATGTTTGCCTCGTCGCGCAAGTTGGATTGGATACCAAAGGGCCGGTGTCGCGTTTGGCTGAGCTGAAAGCGTTACGCGAATTGTTGGAAACTGCCGCCGCGTATCGCGACGCGCTCGACGAGTACGACGAGAAGCTGGAAGACTATAAGAAAGCGCTCAAAGACGGGAAGACCGTCAAACTCACCAAAGACGACGACAAAGAAAAAGAAAAGAAGGCGGAAAAGAAAGCCAAGGGGCGACGCGGTCGCGGACGACGCGGGCGCGGCCGGCATCCCGAGCACGATCACGAGCACGACCATCACGGTCACACGTGCGTCGGTATTCGCTGTTGCGACGAGATCACCGAAGACGAGTTCGTCGAGTGGTTGCAATCGCTCGGTGAGAAGAAGGAAGAGGGCCACGTTCCCGGTGACGACATCGGAAACGAACACGTCGAGTACGACCCGTGGGCCGACCCCGATTGGGCATCCGACGAACCCAAAGAAAAGAAAGACGACGCCAAAGAGAAAAAAGACGGCGACAAGAAAGACGACGACGAACTCAAGAAGCCGGAGAAGCCCGCTTACGACCCGGTGTCAGAAGTTCTCATGCGCGCCATCAAGCGCGAACTCCCCATTCGATTTGAAGTGCATCGTCCCGGTGATGTACTGCACATTCTAAAACTCATCGATACTTATTACTTGGATGCAACGGTGGTCGGTGCTTCGGGCTTGGCGCCTGTTGCTGAAAACGTTGCCGAAGCGAAGGTCGGTGTAATCGTCGGGCAAGTCATCGGTTCGGCAGGCGGCAACGATCGCAGCCACTTGCGAGATTTGAATTTGCAAAGTGCCGCCGCTGTGGAACATGCCGACGTTTCGCTATTGGCGCTGTCCAGCGGTCGCCAAGGCAATGGCGTGGGCGCTCAGTATCTCACGCAAAACGCGGCACTGGCCGTGAGCGGCGGGCTTAGCGAAGACGCCGCTATTCGCGCGATCACGATTGAAGCCGCACGCAGTTGCAAGATGGCCGACGAGATCGGCAGCCTCGAAAAAGGGAAGAAGGCCGATGTCGTTCTGTGGAGCGGTCACCCGCTGGCACCGGACAGCGTGGTTGAAAAGGTATTCGTCGATGGTGTCGAAGTGTATTCGCGCGAAGGAGGCCAGTGATGCATAAGCGAACGGTCTTCACGGTCGCGCTGTTGTTAACGGCCTCGGTCGCGCTTGCCGGCGATAGCTACGCCATCAAAGCGGCGGGCTATCTCAAGCCGGATGGGTCGATTGAAAAAGATATCACGCTGTTGGTGATCGACGGCAAGATCGGTGCGATTGGCCAAGACGTGAGCGTGCCGAACGGCGTGGCCGTGGTGGATCGCAGCGACCAGATGATCGGCCCGGGTTTGGTCGATGTGCACACGACGCTCGGCACGAATGGTCGCAACTTCGAGCAAGCCGATTCGGTTCAGCCCCAAGCGGCAACCAAAGAACTCTTCGATCCAGATCATCACGATTTCAAAGAAGCCGCTGCCGCCGGTATCACGACGGTCATCATCGCACCGGCATCGACGCATTTGGTTGGTGGTCGCACGGTCGTCGTCAAAACGGGCGGGCCGAGCAAAGAACGCATATTGGGTGAAGGCCCGCTGAAGCTGTCGCTGACGCGCGAAGCGTTTAACCTGCGGCGCACGCCCACCAGCTTGACGGGTGGACTTTACAACTTGCGACAGATGATCGCGGCTGCAGAGAAGAATAAGAACGACAAGTCGGCCTTTGCCCGGTGGGCACGCGGCGAATCGCACGCGTTGGTGGAAGTCGCGACGCCTGAGGGCGTCAGCACGTTGGCGCAATTCGCCGAAGAGCAAGGCGTGAAATGCGTCGCGCTATATGCCAATCAAGCCGCCGAACGGTTGGATGATGCCAAGTCGCTCGGCCAACCGATCGTGTTGGGCACCTACGAATTCAGCGATCCCCGCCGATACACGCGCAATCCTCATATTCTTGCTTCGAACGATATTCCGTTTGCGTTGACGAGTAGCGCCCCACGCTATCAGTCGGCGCTGCTCCGCGTTGGCGCGGCGATGGTGATGAAGCAGGGCGCGCCGCGTTCGGCAGTGGCCGCATCACTGACGACGGTGCCTGCGGAAATCGCGGGCGTTGCAAAACGCGTCGGTTCTTTAACGCCCGGCAAGGATGCGGATTTCATTTTGTACAGCGGCGATCCGCTCGATTTGCGATCGCGTATTCAGGCGGTCTTCATCGGTGGCGAACGGGTGCACGTGAGCGAAGCATTGGCGTCGCACGACGGCAGCAAGGAAGGCGGAGAATCATGATGCGTCGATGGTTGCTGATGGTGTGGTGCTTGCCGCTGGTCTTTGCAACGGTTGTGCATGCCGACGAGTCGGGGCCGACGCTGTTGAAGGTCGGTAAGGTTTACGTCTCGCCCGACGAAGTGTTTGAGCCCGGCGCGATCATGATTCGCGACGGCAAGATCGACGCCGTGGGCGAATCGCTACCGGCCATCGATGACGTACGCGTCGTCGATATGCCAGAAGCCACGATCACAGCCGGCCTCATCGATGCCGCCGCGACGGTCGGGTATCGATTGGGTTTTCACGATGCGGAACATCGCAGCGAGGTCGTGCCCGAAACGCGCGCTCTCGATACCGTCGATCTGCATGACCCTGGTTTTGCTAACTTGGCGGCGCAAGGCGTCACGATGGTGTATATCTCGCCCGATGCCGCGAGCGTCATCGGTGGCCAAGGCGCGATCGTGCGCACGGCAGGGCCGCGAGCGCATCGCATTATCGATCCGGCGTCGTCGATTAAGGCGACGATCGGGCGCGAGCCGATCGTGAAGGCCAGCTTCAATCGCACGCCTTCGCGCTTCAGCGGCACGTCGTTCCTCACGCGCCGACCGACCACGCGCATGGGGCTGACTTGGGTCTTGCGTAAGGCGTTTCACGACGCACAGATGGTAAATCGCGGTGAAACGCCCGGCACGAGCGGCGAAGGTTCGCCGTCGGCCGAGTCGCTACCGATTTTGATCGACGTGGTGAAAGGCGAGAAGCCGCTGCGCATTCAGGCGCGGGCACAAAACGATATTCTCACGGCGCTGCGCGTCGCGCGCGAATTCAATCTGACGTTTGTGTTGGAAGAAGGCACCGAAGCGTATCGCTGCATCGACGAGTTGAAAGCCGCGAACGTGCCGGTGATTTACGGCCCGATTTTCGATTATCCGTCCGGTTGGCGAGCGCAAGCGGGTGAAGCTGATCGCTTTCGTCTCAGCGCGCCGCGCGAACTGCTCGACGCGGGTCTAACGGTGGCTCTGAGCGCCTGCGAATTGCAGGGCGAAGGCGGCCTCGGTCGCATGGGCGCGTACGCCCGACGTTGCGGGCTAACGCGAAAGGAAGTGTTGGCGGCGACGACGACGACGCCCGCACAAATCTTGGGAATTGACGGTCAGGCCGGCACGCTGGCCGCCGGGCGCGGCGCCGATTTGGTGGTGTGGTCGGGCGAACCGTTTGAAGCAACCAGTAAAGTGAAATTGGTCTTTGCCGGCGGCATGCTGGTAAGCGGGCGAATCGATAAGTGAGCATAGGCATGATGAACCAACGACGTTTGCATCATTTTGCAACCATGACGCTGATGTTGAGCGCGGCCATTGTCGCGTTCGCATCGGTGGCGCAGGCCCAAACCGTGGTGCTGGAGAACGGCAAGATCATTCCGGTTAACGGTGAGCCGATCGAAAAGGGCAGCGTGTTGATCAAGAACGGTCGCATCGAAGCCGTCGGCGAAAGCGTCGACGCACCTTTCGATGCGAAAGTGATCGACTGCGAAGGCAAGGTGATCTTCCCCGGCATGATCGACGCCCACACGTGGCGTGGTCTGGACGTGCCGAATGAATCGCCGGGCGTGACGCCGTTTCTGAATGTCTACGACGCGATCGATCCGTCGCAGTTGTTCTTCGAAGATTCGCTGCGCGACGGTGTGCTGTCGATTCACGTTAGCCCGGGTAACAACACGATCATCGACGGCATGACGCGCGTCGTGCATCCGATCGGACTAACGCCCGAGCAAATGACGACGGCGCCCGACGTTGCGATGAAGCTGAGCGTGACGCCGAAAACCGGCTACGACCGCATGCGGCAGATGGCCGAGTTTCGCGAAGCATTTCGCAAGCTCGACGAAGAGATGGGCCAACTCGCAGAAAAGAAATACGAAGACAAGTTGCGCGAAGATGAAAAAGACTTGTCGGTTCCGCCTGACGAAGCGCGCGAAAAGGGCAAGGAACTGATCGAGCCCAAGGATATTCCGGATAAGAATCGCAACCTGCTCATGCTCAGTCAGGGCAAGTTGCGAAACTTCATCTACTGCGGCGCGGCGATGGATGTGCCTGCGGCCATTCGAACGGCGAAACAGTTTGGCTTTCTCGATCAGAGCGTGTTGGTGCTCGGTAGCGAAACATTCAAGGCCGTCGATGCGTTGAAAGAAGCCGGGCGACCGGTCGTGCTCGATGGCAACTTGGTACATACCGAAGCCGACGCACTGACGGGCGAAGAGGAAGAGACCTTTGTTCCTAAGGTGATCGACGACGCGGGTTTGAAGTTTGCCTTGCAGCGGCAGTGGGGTAGCACGCTGGGCGAACGGTATCTTTGGTATCAGGCGGCACGCTGCGTTCGCGAAGGTGTTTCGCGCGACCACGCGCTCAAGTCGATCACGCTCTGGCCGGCGGAAATGCTGGGCTTGGGCGATCGTCTGGGCTCGCTTGAAAAAGGCAAAGACGCCAATGTACTCGTGCTTAGCGGCGACCCGCTGGATATGACGACGTGGGTCGAACTCGGCTTCGTGCAGGGGGAAAAGGTGTACGACAAGGCGGAAGACATTCGCCTAAATCGCCTGTTCGCCGCGCCGGAAGACGAGCTTGGCCCGAGCACGGCTCCGGTCAGCGAGCCGGTTGAAGAAGGCCACACGGAAGTCCACAAGGGCGAGTACCAAGAACCCAAGACGGATCAGTAAGACGCCATGAGACGACGAACGATTGCAAACATGATTTATACGTTTGTCGCGCTGCTGGCGACGATGGGGTCGGTCGCGCAGGCCGAGGCCGCCGATAGCTACGCGATTCGCGCGGGCCGCATCTACACGATGGCGGCGGGCGATGCGTGGTATATCGATAACGCGACGATGCTGATCCAAGACGGCAAGGTCGTTGCGGTCGGTAGCGACCTGAAGCTGCCGCCGTTTATCGACGTGATCGACCGCAGCGACGATGTGATCGTGCCGGCGTTCGTGTTGGCCCATTCGCATTTGGTGCCAAACCAACGCGGCGAAGAGACGGTCGGCCCGCAGTATCGCGCCGTCGATGCGTACAACAGCTTTGCGGATTACACCAAGGTGTTGGCTGGCGGCGTGACGACGGCCTACCTAAGCCCGGGCGAGCATCGGCTTATTAGCGGCCAAGGCGGCGTGGTGAAACTAGCCGGACCTCGCAGCGAACGCATCTTGCGTGACGCGATCGATTTAACGGTCAATCTCGGCGAGCGCGCCTTCGATCCGCCGAATAAGCAAAACTGGTTGGTGCCGCCGTCGTCGGATAACGACATCAAGCCGTCGGATGTACAGCGACCGAACTCGCGCATGGGGCAAATCCTCGAATTGCGCGAGATGTTTGATTGGGCCAAGCAAGCGCTGCCGCAAGACGACGAACGCGACGCGGTGCATGCCGAACTGGCGGCGCTGCTGCAACGCAAAGTGCCGCTGCGCCTCGTTGCGGATCGCGATATCGATATCGAACAGGGCATTGCCTTTGCCGACGATCAAAAGCACGCCGCCGTATTGGTCGGCGGTCGCGAAGCGTTTCGCAATGCGGAACTGATCGCCGAGTATCGCGTGCCCGTGATCTTTCAGTTTCCGAGTAACCCGTATCGCTTGTTCGAGAACATGGGCGGCAACGAAGATGCACTGCCCGAAACGCTAACGATTCCGGAAGCGTTGCACGACGTGCCGTTGGCCATCGCGCCACCGCAGGACGCGCCGCATCGCGACTTGCTGTTCTATCTGGGTGCGCTGCGCGATGCGGGTTTGAGCGAACGCAAGGCGTTGGCCGCGATTACTTCTGACGCCGCACGCATCTTGGGCGTGGCCGAACGGGTGGGGGCGCTGACGAAGGGGCACGATGCCGACTTCGTGATTCTCGGCGATAAGCCGCTTTTACCGACGGCGCGGGTTCGCGAAGTTTTCGTCGGCGGTACGCAGGTGTTTGGCCAGCACAAAGAAACGCACGGCGGCTTGCTGGTCAAGGCGGGCCACGTGTGGATGGGTGATCGTTGGGTCTCGCCGGGTGCTTTGTACGTTGAAGATGGCAAGGTCGTGAGCGCCGGTATGACGGCGGCGGCGGGTCCGTATGCCCAAGTGATCGATGCGGGCAGCGATGCGTATCTCACGCCGGGTTTCATCGACGCACATGGCCATCTTGGCCTGGAAGGTGAACAGGTTGGTGCCGGGACCGATGTGTCGCTCGGTAGCATTTTGTACGACGCCGGTCCTGAGTTTGCACGCGTGGCCGAAGCCGGCGTGACGACGGTCATGACGCGTGCTTATCGCGCGGGCAACGGCGGCGCGCGGCTCACGGCAGTGCACACGGCGGGTGATACGCCCGACGAATTGATCGTGCGCGAAACGGCGGGCATCTACTTCCCGTTGCGCGGTCAGAAACCGAAAGACGCGGTCGAACGACTCAAAGGCCAACTGAAGAAAGCAAAGGCATACGACGAGGCTTGGAAGAAGTACGCCAAGGATCTCGCCGAGTATCAGTCGAAAGACGACGACGAAAAGAAAAAGGCCGACGCCGAAAAAGAAGAGAAAAAAGACAACGTCGTCGTTGAGAAGCCCAAGGCCGATGACATCACCGGCACGTGGGAGGGCGAAGTCTCCGGCTCGCCGCTGCCCGAACCGCAGAAGTTTACGGCGAAGCTCAAACACGAAGACGGCAAAGTTGAAGGTAGCTTCGCGACGTTCTTTGGCGGCGGCGAAGAAATTCCTGTCAGCGGCACGTACAAAGATAAGCAGCTTAAGATCACGCTCGATGTCGAAGGGCCGATGGGCAAGCCGACCGTCGAAGCGACGGTCGATAAGGAAGATCATATCATCGGGAATTTCATCGTCGGGCGTTTCAGTCTCGAGATGGAAGCGACGCGTACCGAACGCGCCGTGCCCACGATCAAGATCAAGCGTCGCCGCAAATCGAAAGATACCGAAGGTCCGCAACCGCCGCCCAAAGATGAATCGCTGGAGCCGTATCGCGAATTGCTCGCGGGCGATATCGCCATGATGCTCGACATCGATGACGACAAGGCGATCGAAGCGGTGCTGCCGGTGCTCAAGAATGAGTACAAGGTGCCGTTCGTGCTGATCAATGCCGACGAAGCGCACAAGATCAAAGACACGCTCGCGAAGCATGACGTGGGCGTTATTTTGCACACGGCACCGGTGTTGGAAGTTGACAAACGCGAGTATTACGAAGCTGCCGAACTAACGGCGGCGGGTATCGACGTTGCCTATCAAAGCAATGCCGAAGACGGCGCGCGGCATCTACCGCTACGAGCGATGTACGACACGCGTTACGGCATGGATCCGACGGCTGCACTGCAAGCGCTGACGGGCAATGCCGCGTCAATGTTGAAAATGGATGAGTATGTGGGAACGCTGAAGCGCGGTTGCCGTGGCGATCTGTTGATCTTCGACGGTCCGCCGTTGATGCCGGGCACGGCGCTGAAGCGCGTCTTTATTAATGGTGAGGAGGTCGCTCGATGAACGCATACGTTCGGCGATCGTGGGTTGCAGGGATGTTGATTGCGTCGTTGATGCTGACGGCCATTGCGCAGGCGTCGGTGCCGGCGGATGGTGACGCGGCGGCGCGACCGAAGGTGGCGATCAAAGCCGCCAAGATCATCACGATGGATGTCGATGATACGGTCATCAACAACGGCGTGATGCTCATTGCGGATGGCAAGATTGTCGCCGTCGGCAAGCAAAGCAAGGTGGAAATACCCGAAGGCTTCGACGTGATCGATCACGGCGATGGTTGGATTCTGCCGGGTCTGGTGGATTGCCATAACCATATCGCCGGCTCGCTGTTTGATTTGAACGACGGCGTGTATCTCACCAATCCGGGCTTGCGAACGGTCGATGTCGTCACGCCGCGGAACGAGAATCTGGAAAACTGCCTCTCCGGCGGCATAACGAGCGTGTTGTTGATCCCCGGCTCGGGTAACAACATGTCCGGCTTCGGCACGACGACCAAGACGTTTGGTAACAGCACCGACGAAATGGTTATCAAAGCGCCGGGCTCGCTCAAGATAGCCCAGGCCGGTAACCCCGAGCGCTATTGGTATCGCGTGGGTCGCCGATTCATGAATTGGAACCTGCGGCAAACGCTTGAAAAGGCCAAGCTATATCACGACGGTTGGACGGCGTATCAGAAGGGTGAAATCCCCGAGCCGCCGACCTTCGATATCGTGTGGAGCGACTTCCGCGATCTATTCGACGGACAATTCCCGGTATCGGTGCACACGCAGATTTATCAGGTCTATATGACCACGATCACGATGTTGCGCGATCACTTCGGTCTCGATGTGGTGACAGATCACTCGACGTTCGATTCGTACAAGTTGGCGTCGCTCATAAAAGAGCGCGACATGTACGCCATCGTCGGCCCGCGCGTGTTTCACTTCGACAGGCGCGATCGCACGATCAACGGTTGTGCCGCGCGCTTCGCCGAACAGGGCATTAAGCGGCTGGGCATCAACACCGACGCGCCGGTGATTCCGCAGGAAGATTTGCCGTATCAGGCGACGATGGCCTGTTGGTATGGTTGGAACGATCACTACGCGGCGATTAAAGGTATTACGCGCATCCCGGCCGAGTCGTTGGGAATCATCGATCGCGTGGGCTCGCTGGAAGCGGGTAAGGATGCGGACTTCGGTTTGTGGACCGGCAGCCCGATCGATCCGCGCTCGGTTTGCAAAAAGACATTCGTCGATGGCCGCATCGCCTACGACGTGGAGGTTAAACGCCGAACCCGATGAATAGCATCTATCTCGGACAGGTTGCAAAACGTCTAACGGCGGCGCGTACGACGCTGGTTGCTGCTCTCATCGTGTCGACCTTTGTGTTGACGGCGACGGTGCAGGCGGCGGGCGATCGTTATACCGTGATCAAGACGAAGAAAGCGGTGACGGTCGGCGGCGAAGAGATCGACGACGCGAGCATCGTGATCGTGGACGGCAAGATCGAGGCGGTCGGCAAAAACGTCGACTACCCGTCGGATAGCATCGTGATCGATGCGACCAAGCTGACGGCCATGCCCGGCATGATCAATCCGCGCACGATGATCGGTCAACAACTGCCAAACAACCGCGGTAACAAGTCGAACTTTCTCGTGAAAGACGAGTTCGAACCGCCGGAGGATGAGACGTATCACGACTTATTGAAGGCCGGTTACACGCTGTTGGGCGTGCTGCCCAATGGTAGCGGCCTGCCTGGTCAGGCGTTGGTCGTGCCGACGCACGGTTCCAAGGCCGGCGAGGGCGTGCGCGACGAAGGGTTGGTGCGTATTACGTTTGGGCGACCGCCGAATGAAAAAGATGCGTTGCGCGGCGTTTTGAAAGAAGCCGAAAAGGCCATTAAGGCTGAAAAAGAAGCCAAGGAAAAGGCAGAGAAGGAAGCGGAAGAGAAGAAAAAAGAAGCCGCATCTAAGCCCAAGGAAGAAAAGAAAGACCAAAAGAAGCCGGACGACAAAGGCGGCAAAGATAAAGGCGACGGCAAAGACAAAAAACCGACGTCGCAACCCGCCAGCAAGCCGAGCGAGAAAAAAGAAGAGAAGAAGGAAGAAAAGAAGTTTGAGATCAAGGATGAACTCAAAGCGCCTGTCAAGCTTCTGAAAATGGAAGAAGGCATCGTTGCGCTGGTCGAGTTTGCTCGCGCGTCGGACGTCTTGCACTTTGTCGAAGCCATCGACGGCTTTGAGTTTGCACAGCGCTACGCCTTTGCCTCGCGCGGTTACGACGACCTACACAATATCATCGAACATGATCTCATCGGCGGGGCCGATGCGACGGTCATGCTCAAGCCGTTGCTCCCGCAAATGCCGTTGACGGTGAATCCGTACAACTTGGCGCGCGAGTTGATCGAAGAAGGCTGCACGGTCGGCTTCTATCCGCTGGACGATAACGTGCGCGAACACGAACTGATTCGCGAGCGCGTCGCGCTGCTGACCCGTGCCGGGTTGAAACGCGAAGACGCATTGAAGGCGCTCACGTTGGTACCGGCGCAGTATCTGGGCCTCGAAAAGCAGTACGGCTCGTTGGAAAAAGAAAAAGCTGCCGACGTGGTTTTGCTCGATGGCGATCCGCTCGACCCGTTTGCCAAGGTGCAGATGGTGGTGGTCGGTGGCAAGGTCGTGTTCGATCGCGCCACAGAGGAAAAGGACAAACGGTAGGCACATGAAACACCTGCTGACATATTTCATCGCCGGGTTGATCTTCGCCATGTTGGCGAGCGGGGTTGCGGTGCAGGCCGCGCCGACGACCGACCCGTCGAATGACGATGAAGTTGTAACGACGCAACCCGACAAGCCGGAAAAGAAGGAACGGAAAAAGCGCCGCGGCAAGCGCGGTCGCAAAGGCAAAAAGGACAAGGGCGATGAGTCGACGAGCCAGCCGACCAGCCAGCCGTCCAGCCAACCTGCCGACGAAGCGGAAAGCCAACCCGCATCCGAGCCCGAAGACAAGGGGCCGGACTACCTCGCCATCACCGGCGGCATCGTGCATACCGTTTCGGGGGCCGACCTGCGTCACGTGACGATTTTGTGTAAGGACGGCGTGATCGAAGCGATCGGTTCGCAGGTGGAAATGCCCGAAGGCACCGAAGTGCTCGATGTATCCGGCATGCACATTTACCCCGGCCTCGTGGCGTGCGAAGCGCGCGGCATCGTCGGGCGCGAGCCGGCAGAAAACACGACCAACGTATTCAGCACCACGTTGCGTTTGGCAAACACTGCCGGCATCACGACGGTCTCGTCGCGCACCAGCGCGGCCAAAGCGTCGTACGGCGTTGTGGAAAACTTGCCGCTACGCAACGAGTTGTTCGTTTCTGTTCGCTACGGCCGCACCGCCGAGCAGCGCGAGTTTCGCGAATCGCTCGAAAAGGTGCGTCAATATCTCCGCGATGTCGAACAATACGAGAAGGCCAAGGCCGAAGGCGATGAAGACGCCGAGAAGCCCGACGAATCGGTCGCCAAGGAAAACCAAGCTGCCTACAAGTTGCTGAAGAAGGAAGCTGCGGCCCTCGTCTATGCGGAAGAAAAGACGCAGCTCATCGAACTGGCCGATCTCGCCACGCAGTACGGTTTTGATCTGGTAATTCGCGGCGCATCCGAAGGTTGGATCGTGGCGGATCGTTTGGGTCGCGCGGGTGTGAAAGTCATCGTTTCGCCGCGCCGCCAAGTCGGCGCCAATCCGTATCTCGTGCAGGAAAGCGGCAACAACATCGAAAATGCCGCCATCCTTTATCAGCATGGCGTCGACGTTGCGGTTACGCCGTCGTCGTCGGGCATTAGTCTCGTCGGCTTGGGGGGGCGCGATATGCAACACCTCGCGATGGAAGCGGCTTACGCGGTGCGCGGCGGTTTGCCCGAACCGGCGGCGATCGAATCCGTCACGCTGGCGGCGGCGCGTGCGTTGGGCATCGACGACCGCGTCGGTTCAATCGAAGTCGGCAAAGACGCCGACCTTGCCATCACCGACGGACCGTTGCTCGATTTCTTCACGCAAGTGCAATGGACAATCGTCAACGGCGAAATCGTTTACGACAAAGCTCAGGAAAGCTTCTTCGCTCACATCCGACCGCGCGAAGGTACGGAAGAGGTCAAAGAGACCTACAGCTTCTGGCCGCGCCCCTTTAAGCCGAAGGCGGCGCCTGCACCGGGCGAGGGCGGTCGGTATGGTGGGAGTGAAAAAGCTGAATAACGGATTTGTTCAGCAAAATTGAATATGCAATCAAATCGTCCGGTCATGTTGCCATCGCCGGACGATTTTTTGTTTCTTAATAATGACTCGGTGCCGCTGCTGATGGCGTGCGGCTGTTCCAACGATCGATTGCGAACAGTTACCGTAGCATCCCGCCGCACGTGCCGCGATGACACTGTTACAAAACATAGACAAATGCCCGATTGCGTTACACGATAGCGCTATGTTGATCGCACTTACCGACTTGTGGGACCAGATCAAGCAGGTTACGCCCGATTGGTTGGAGCCGTTCGTGTTGCTGATCGGCGGTATTCTGGGCGCGATGATTCTGCACGCGCTGCTGTATTCGATCGCGCGACGATTGTCGGAAAAGACCAAGACAGACGTCGATGTGTTGCTCGTGAAGAACACGCGCCGCGCGGCCCGGGCAGTGATGGTGATGTTGGTGGCGCACTGGTTGGTGCCGACGACGGGGTTGGTCGAACCTACGCTCGGTTACGTGCGGCAAGTCACGACGATTGCGTTGATTCTGTCGATCACGTGGCTGGCGATTCGCGCATTGGGCGTGATCGACGACATGATTCTGACGCGCCATCCGATCAATGTGCGCGACAATCTCAAGGCGCGGCAAATTCATACGCAGACGCGCGTGCTATCGCGCACGTTGATGATCATCGTCGGCTCGGTCGGCATCGCGGCGGTGCTCATGACGTTTCCGCGCGTGCGGCAATTCGGCGAGAGCTTGTTGGCTTCGGCGGGGATTGCGGGTGTGATCATCGGCCTAGCGGCGCGGGCGACGATCGCGAACCTGATCGCAGGCGTGCAGCTCGCGTTGACGCAGCCGATTCGTATCGATGATGCCGTCGTGATCGAAGGCGAGTGGGGCTGGATCGAAGAAATCCGCTCGACGTATGTGGTGGTGAAGATTTGGGACGAACGCCGACTGGTTGTGCCTCTCAATGATTTCATTGAAAAGCCGTTTCAAAACTGGACGCGTAAAACGGCCGACCTGATCGGCAGCGTGTTTATTCACGCCGACTATCGCTTGCCGGTGGACCGCGTGCGCGACGAGTTGAAGAAGATTGCCGAGGCCTGCGAGGAATTCGACGGGCGCGTGTGTGTATTGCAGGTCACCAACGCCGGGCCGACAACGATCGAGTTACGCGCGTTGGTGAGCGCGGGCGATTCGCCCAGTTGTTGGGATTTGCGCTGCAAGGTGCGCGAGAAGCTGATCGCGTATCTGCAGGCGGAGTTTCCCGAATGTTTGCCGCGCGTACGCGCCGAGATCGAAAAGGGCGACGGCATAAGCGCGAGCTACGCGGCGGATGCACCGATCGACGTGACGGATCCGACGCTGCGCCGTAGCGTGTAGGCATATAGCATTCACTAAGACTTGGGACCGGAAAAGCAGTCGAGATCGAGCCGAAAGCCGCCGTGTACTCGACCGTGAGAAAGGATAAGGAATAAGAAATGTCGGCACCCAACATACCCCATGATATCGTCGACGCCTACCATCGCGTTTATTACGAGCAGCCGCACCAGACGTGGTCGAACACACGTTGGATGGGGCACGACGCGCTAAAGTGCCCGCTCGATATGTGGGTGTATCAGGAAATTATCTTCGAAACGAAGCCCGATCTCATCATCGAGACTGGCACGTACGGCGGCGGATCGGCCTTGTTCATGGCCATGTTGCTCGACTGCATGGTATCGATGCCCGATGCCGAAGAGCGCGTGGCTCGTCGAATCGTATCGATCGACATCGAGTCGAAGCCGTTTCCGAAGCATCCGCGCGTCGAGTATTGGAATCGGAGTTCGACCGCCCCCGAAACGATTTCAAGTTTGAAGCAGTTAATCCAAGACCACGATTGCAAACGCGTTATGGCGATTTTGGATAGCGATCACCGTGAGCCGCACGTGTCTGAGGAGTTGCGACTCATCGGACCGTTGGTCACGCCGGGGTGCTATTGCATCGTTGAAGACACGAATGTGAACGGGCATCCGGTGTATCCGGATTTCGGACCTGGACCGATGGAGGCTGTTCGGACATTTATGGAGACTTGCGACGACTTCATCATCGATCGATCTCGCGAGAAATATATGATGACGTTTAACCCGTCAGGTTATTTGCTGAAGCAGTAGATGGCATGGTCGGTCGGCGAACATAGCCAAGCGACCTAGCTGTTCGTCGATTGTGACGTCACCTTCCGCACGCGCATGTTGAGCATCTCGACCCCCAACGAAAACGCCATCGCGAAGTAGATGTAACCTTTGGGAATGTGCTGGCCCAGACCATCGGCGACGAGCATGACGCCGATGAGAATTAGGAACGATAGTGCAAGCATTTTGACCGTCGGGTTGCGATTGACGAAGCCGCTGATCGATTCGGCGGCGGCCAGCATGACGCCGATGGATATGACGACGGCCAACACCATGACGATGATCGACTTGGCCATACCGACAGCGGTAATGACCGAGTCGAGCGAGAAGACCAGGTCGATCAGAATGATCTGAATCAAAACGGCCGACATGGTGCCGCGTGTCTTTTTAAGTTGTTCCTTTTCGTCGGGCTCTTCGATTTTCTTATGAATCTCTTTGGTGGCTTTGGCGATGAGGAACAAGCCGCCGGCGAGCATGATCAGATCGCGCGCGGAAATCGGATGGCCGAGCACATTAAATAGCTCGGCTTTGGCGCTTGCGATCCAACTGATGCCGAGCAGCAGCAAGATTCGCATGACCATGGCAAGCATTAGCCCGGTCCGGCGAGCCTTCGGCTGATCGCCCTCGGGAAGTCGGTCGGTTAAGACCGAGATGAATACGATGTTGTCGATGCCGAGCACGATTTCCATCAGCGTCAGCGTAAGTAGCGCGATGGCGTTCTCAGTGGTGAGTAGTGCGGCGAAGTCGAAGGCGAGCATGACGAAGGAAGACTCCTAATGCGACTTAGATCGCGAAGCCTGAATTAGCTATCTCTGATACTGTCATGGCAGCGTAGCACGACTCGATGGTTTTTGCGATATCGAAATGGCCGCGTTGGAGCGGGATGCCGGCAGGGTTAATGCGGTTTTAAATCAAACGTTAGTGGGCATTTGGGTATTGTTCATCTACATCGTCGAACGAGTATGTTCGAGTCGTGCACGCAGGTCCGACGGCAGCGGATCGACGAGCGTTTGGCGGATCACGCCTGTTCCCAATATATCTTCGAATTGAGATATTAGTTTGGTATTGCGCGGCTAACTTGCGCCGCTTACACCCGCCCCAAAATCGGCAACTCGTAAATCGCCGCATTGGTTTTGCGGAGCGTTTCTTCGACTGCACCGGGCGGTTGCTGTCGAATGTGTTCTTCAAATTCGGCGCGGAATTTTTGCACGATGGTACGCATCGGAAACGCGGCACCGTCGGGCAGGCCGCAGATGCTCAGGCCGGGCATCATGCCCATGTTGGTCGTGATGTCGACCATCAAGTCGAGGTCGCTAATACGACCGGCACCCCGCGCGATGCGTGAGGCGATTTTGTAAGCCCAGTTGGTGCCTTCGCGGCATTGCGTGCATTGGCCACAGCTTTCGTGCGAGTAGAACCGCGCGACGTTCATCAATACTTGGCGGATATCGGCGTTATCGGGAATAACAATCGCGCCGGCTGTTCCCAAACCAAGCAAGCCGTACTTTCGCACGTCATCGAAGTCGAGCACGCAGTCGAGCTCTTCCTCGGTTAACACGCCCACACTTAAACCACCGGGGATGCAGCCCTTTACGCCGAGACCGTCGCGCATGCCTTGGCCGAAGTCGTCGCCAAAGATTAACTCTCGACAGGTAATGCCCAGCGGCGCTTCGTAGCAACCCGGGCGTTTGACCGGCCCGCTGACGGTATAAAGCTTCGGTCCCTTGGAGTTGTCGGTACCGAGCGATTGAAACCATTCGACGCCGCGCTCGAAGATGTGCGGCAAGCAGCAAAGCGTTTCGACGTTGTTCACGACCGTCGGCTTAGAGAAGGCGCCTTCGATGGCCGGGAAGGGCGGCTTGATGCGCGGCCAACCGCGCTTGCCTTCGAGGCTCTCGATCAGGCCGGTTTCTTCACCGCATACGTAGGCACCCGCGCCGCGATGGATGTAACACTCCATCGAAAAGTCGGTGCCGAAGATGTTCTTGCCGAAGAGCCCGGCGTCGTAGGCTTCGTCGAGCGCTTTTTGCAGAATGTGAAACTGCTCGTGGAACTCCACGCGCATGTAAATGTATGCGACCGTCGTGCGCGTGGCGCGACCGGCAATCAGAATACCCTCGAGCAACTGGTGCGGGTCGTTTTCCATGAGGAAACGATTGCAGAACGTGCCCGGTTCGGATTCGTCGGCATTGACGCACAGGTAAGTCGTTTCGCGATCGGCGGGTAAGAAGGTCCACTTCACGCCACAGGGGAAACCGGCACCGCCGCGCCCGCGCAAGCCGCTTTCTTTAACGCGCTCGACAATGTCGTCGGGGGTCATCTCTTTGATGACCTTTTCGGCTGTCGCGTAGCCGCCGCCTTTTTTGTAGACGCTGAGCTTGTGGGCGTCGGCCTTGCCGAAGTTTTTGGATAACACGGGCTCAAACTTGGCCATGTTCTGCTCCTGAAATCGAGGCGACGTGCGCGTCGGGTTGTGCGACGCGGGCGTCGGGCGTAATCGATTGAAAGTACAACAGGCTCCACGCGATACAAGCCAGGCTGAACCACGTGCGCCATTGTCGCTTACCGCGGAACATTGCGGGGGCCGCGACGACCAGCCAAATCGGCAGGAAGTCCAGCGCGAAGCGATTGTACCCGTGCTGAAGATAGCCGGGCGAATGGTAAAGGGCCAACCCGACCAGTATCGGCAAGGTTCCGAGAATCAACGGCCGCGCTCCGGGGCGCTTCCACCAAACGCCAACTCCCAGCAGTAGCCACAGGGCCAGCGGCGTCGTGATCCAAAGGCTGGTGCCGACGTTGTTGCCGTCGGAGAAGCGCAACTGCGTGAGCGATGCCTCAGCAATCAGCGGCGGGGCGGCATGCATGTAATACAGGTTGTCGCCGATGAAGGCGGGCGAAAACACGCCGTGTTCGGCCACGCGCGACCCCATGAATTCCGTTTCGCGGCCGACGTAAATATTGGCGTAGCCGAAATCGAGCGGGTTTCCGAACTTTTGATAATTTAGAAACAGCAAGGGGGCGGCGATGAACGCGAGGCCGATCCCCGTCAGCATGAAGCCCTTAGCGCCGTAGCGTCGCGCCGCGACAAACAACAACACCAAGCCATACAGCGACGTGAGCTGTCGGCTATACGTTGCGATCATTAACCCGAGCAGCGCGGGCCAGATTCGCTGTTTGCCCAACACATCGGCGGCGAGGATCAGCAAGCCCACCTGCGATATCACGTGATCCATCTGGCCGAGGTAGCCGCTGCGGCAGAAATACAGGTTGGGCAGGACCGCGGTGCCGCCGATGAAACCGAGCGTGAGGACTGCCGCGTAGACGGGATGTCGCAGTTGACGATAAAAAACGACAAATGTCGCGATAACCAACGGCCAGAAAAAGGTATAGACGTAAGGCTGCGGCAACCAGAAATCGGCCTTATCTATCAGATAGTTGTGCAACGGTGAGAACGCGACTGTCAGCATCGATACCAGCGGCGGGAAGACGTTGTAAACCCTGTCTTCGAAGTATGCCGTATCGTGTTGGCGTTGTTCGGGGTCGCGTAGGTCGAGTTCGTCGGCGTTGGCGGGCGTGATGTCGTAGCGACCATTGAGCCAGGCGACGCCTTCGGCGATGCCGGCGTTGCTCTTCGCGTCGGCTTCCCACTGCGACAGACGCAGCTTGGGGCCGAGGCAAACCTGAATCATAATGACGGTAAGGATGAAGCAGCCAAGCACTTCCCCGCGCGACCAGTGACGGTCGCCGTCGCAGGTAGCGGTTTCCATTGCGAGTGTCGGTCCGACGGGGGCGGCATTGGCGGCGGATACAATGGGTTCCAGCGGGTCTCCCGACGGTTTGTTCGGCTCAAGCTGAATGTCGGGGTTCGAGTTGGTCATGGTGCTGTTTTGGCCGGCATTGCGGTTTATTCAGGCGGTCGGGCTTGGTTTCTCTAGCGTATTCACGGGCCGAGTTAGGTCTGACGGTTACCGCTTCCTGACGGGCGCGGCTCTGAAAGAGTGGTCGCGGCTTTGACCAAGCGGGCACGGCTCCGTCGATCCGTTGTGCTACCCGCATTTATGAATCGCGCATCTCGTCAACGTCCGACGTTTTGCCCAACACATCGTCGTCGCCATTATCCGCGACGGCTTCGTCGCCGTTGTTCTTTTGGCTCGGGGCCGGTGTGGCGCTGGCGGTCGGTCCGTCAAATAAATCGGAACGCTCGGGCTCAATCTCGGCGTTCTTCGCATCCTTCAACAGTTTGCCGACCTGCTCGGGTTTCACGCACTTGTGCATCTTTTCATTGATCAACATGCAAGGGGCATGATCGCACGCGGCCAAACACTCTTCGGTCACCAGGCTAAAGCTGCCGTCTTCGGTTGTACCGTGTTCGTCGATGCCGAGTTCATTCTTGCACGCATCTAGGACGGAATCGGCACCCATCAATTGGCACGACAGGCTGCGGCAAACGACGGCCACTTTCTTACCCTTATCGTGATCCCAAAAGTGCGTATAGAACGTCAGCGTATCGAGCACGGCGCTGGGCGGAATCTCCAGCACTTCGGCGATTTCGGCCATAGCTTGATAGCTCACGTGGCCCAGCGCATCCTGCACGACATGCAGCGCCGGCAACAACACGGCGCGCTTGGTTTCGTAGCGTGGGAAAAACGAGCGAATCTTGTCGCGCACCGCCTCGTTGAGAACCGGACCGGCCTCGGTGTCATGCTTGGCTGTTCTGCGATCGAGTGTTTTCCAACCCATGGGGATCGGTCTCCGGAATCAACTTGGCTAATGCAACCGTTCTTCGAGGGTTTATTAACGATCCAATTCGGCGGCAATGACATTCAAGCTACCCAGCACTGCCACCACATCGCTGATGCTATGGCCCACGACCAACTTGTCGAAGCACTGGTAGTTAATGAAACTCGGCGGTCGGCATCGCGCACGGTATGGCGCGTTCTCACCGTCCGACGCGAGATAGAAGCCAAGCTCACCATTGGCGGTTTCGTTGGCACCGTATGCTTCGCCGATAGGCGGTTCGAAGCCGCGGTTGGTCATGATTTGCTCGAAGTGGTGAATCAACCCTTCGATGCTGAAATAGACTTCGCGTTTGTCGGGCAACGTGGCTTTTTCGTTTGGCAACACGTTGACGGGGCCGGCCGGAATGTTGTCCACCAACTGCATGATGATGTGCATCGACTGGCGGATTTCTTCGAGCCGTACGAGATAGCGAGCGTACACATCGCCGTCGTGGGCGATGGGCACTCTGAAGTCCACCGCACTGGAGCCGTTGCCGTCCCAGTTGTCGGCATAACACCAATAGGGCTCGTCCTTACGCAGGTCGCGCACCACACCCGCGCTGCGCGCCAACGGGCCGGTCCAACTCCACGAGATGGCGTCTTCCTTGCTGATCACGCCGATGCCCTTGGTGCGTTCGACGAAGATGCGATTGCGCGTTAGCAACGACTCAAAATCGGCCAGCGGCTTGGGCAGGTGTTTGATGAATGCCTTCACGTGCGCCGGCCATTCGGGCGTGATGTCGTACATCAATCCACCGACGCGGGTGTAGCTGACGGTAAACCGTGCGCCGCAAATCTCTTCGAGCAAGTCGTAGATGGTCTCGCGTTCGTTAAACGCATACAAGAACGACGTGAACGCGCCGAGGTCGAGCCCCGCGGTGCCGAGGCAGAGCAGGTGATCCTGAATGCGACCCAATTCGGCGAGAATGGTGCGGATAACTTTGCAGCGCGGTGTGATCTCGATGCCGAACAGCTTTTCGCAGGCCGTGTGCCATGCAAGGTTGTTCGAGATCGGGCTGATGTAGTTCATGCGGTCGGTCACGACCACGTATTGGTTGTAATTTAGGTGCTCGCCCAGCTTTTCGAAGCCGCTGTGCAGATAGCCGATGTGCGGCACACAGCTCATCACGTTTTCGCCGTCGAGTTCGAGCACGAGGCGCAGCGTGGTGTGCGTCGCCGGGTGCTGCGGGCCGAAGTTCAGCGTCCACAAATCGCCGCCGACGTCTTCGCGTTCCAGCCGCGTCGGTTGAATGTCGGGCAAAGTAGCCATGCGGGTGTCGGTCCTTCCCCGGCAGCGGCAAACCGCCGGAAATCGGAGGTCGGCACGCCCCGCAAAGGGCGAGATCGTGCCTTTTTTCACAAAGTAGTATGGTAGAGGAGTTTAGGGGGCCTCGCAAGGAATTCAGGGCGCGGATTGGCCGCCAATTTCGCGGGCTCAACCGACCGCTACGCGACTTACTTCACCACCACCCGCTCGCGAATCACCGCCTTCCCATCCACATCCTTCACCATCATTTCAACCACCGGCGGCGTAACCGTCGTGTCGATTTTCAGAAGCCCGAAATTCACGCCGTCGGTGTATTTGGCCAACCTTTCGGCGTTCGGCTCTTTGCCGCCACGGTCGAAATGGCCGTTGGCCAGCGGGCTGCTCGTTAGTTCGTACAAATCGGGTCCGATGCCCTTGGGGTCGGGCTTGCGGATCAGTTCGGCAAAGTGTCGATCGCCGGCAAGAAAGATCGTGCCGGTGATTTTGTTGTCCCAAATGAACCGCAGGAAGTCCCCGCATTCTTCCGGGAACAACCCACCCCAGCTTTCGTAGATGTGTTTGTCGCTGAGCATCTGGTTGCCGTTGACGATCAGCTTGACCTTCGCCTTGCTGTTTTTCAGGCCCGACTTCAGCCAGTCAAGCTGCGCCGTGCCGAACATCGTCTTGCGACCGCCATCAAAGTTTCCATCGCGAAAGCTGCGGTCGTCGAGCATAAAGATATCGACATCGCCCCACGTGATTTTCTGAAAGCAGCCCTGCGCATCGGGCAGGCCATACGTACCGGGGAAGAACTCGCGAAAGATCTCGAGCGCGACATCTTTATGCTTAAACGTGCTGTCGGAGTTGTTCGGTCCGTAATCGTGATCGTCCCACAGGCCAAAGCAATACGCCGAACGCAAGAGCGGTTGCAACTCGGGGATTTGGCGATTCTGCGAATAGCGTTCGCGAAAGATGGCACGGACTTGTTCCTTGTCGTCTGGATAATCGCTCGCGCCGCTCGGAGCGTAGATGTTATCCCCGATGAACAGAAAGATGTCGGGCTTTTCTTTCACGACGGCGTTCCAGATCGGTTGCGATTCGGCGAATTTTTCCTGATGTGAGCAAGAACCAAAGGCGAGGGTGAGTTGGGTGGGTTCGGTCGGCGCTGGCACGCGATTGGCCGTCAATTCTGCCAAAGTCCTAGGAAGGACTCCCTCACCCACCGGATTTACGACCCAGTCAGTAAAGCGCAAGCTCAGGCCGCCGTCTAGTAGCGCACGATGCGAGCCAATGGTAAAGGCAGACACATCGGCATGGTCCGGTCGCCCATAGACGTAATGCCACTGAGGATGATTTTGATCAAGTGGGGGAAAGCCGCCGCCTGCACGTTTCCAAGTTACACGGATGCGACCGCCGGCGCGCGTCATAAGCCAGACCTTCGCATCGCCGCTGTGCGTGTCCCAAGTCAGCATTGGTCCAGCGAGAATTGTCGCGGAGGTCATTCGGTAAAAGTCCGTCGGTCCTTCACCGGAAGTCCAATTGATCATGGCTTGTCCGTTGACATCGGCAACGCACAAGGCAAATAGCCAGAGCGCGGAAATAGTTCGAATTCGATTCATCATCGGGCAGACTCCTCCCGGTTCATGTGATTTTCTCGATTTGACGAGAGTTGCGTTATATTAGAAACGACAATTCACACCCTTTTGTCACGACCCCGCAACCATCAAACCCCCTTATAATCATGAATCTTTCGTGAAGGAGCCTGCTGACCGCCATGCGCACGGACGCGACCACGCTAACCCGCCCCGAAATTCGACCGCTCGACGCGGCAC